>JAYUAM010000063.1:0-13858 GCA_043741295.1 Acidimicrobiia bacterium | reverse complement strand
CGCATCCTGATCGTGGCGACGGCCGGTGCGGGCGGCGATCTCCAGCTGCTCGTGGCCGCCGCGCTCGCGCTTCGCGACCGCGGCCACGAGACCCGGTTCGTCGGCGACTAGTCGGTCCAGCGACTGCTGCGGACCCTCGGGATCGAGACCGAGACGCTGCCGCCGGAGCCGGCCGTCCGCTGCGAATCGTGCTGACCCTGGGGCCAGACCACGAACCCGGTGAACTCCCCGTGGTGCCGACCAACGCACGGGTGGAAGGAACGCGCCGTCCTGGAGGTCAGGGCGCTGCTGGTCAGCCATGCCGGCCACGGCTCGGTGATGAAGGCCCTCTGGCATGGGCGCCCGATGGTCCTTGTTCCGTGGGGCCGCGACCAACCGGGCGTTGCCGCGCGCGCCGCTGCCCTGGGCGTTGCCGAGGTCCTGCCTCGCGACTCGGCCCTCCGCTGAGACCATCGGCGCTGCGGTCGATCGAGCTCTGCGAAGCGAGTCCATGCGGGCGGCCGCAGCGCGCCATGGCGCCAGACTGCAGGCGACCGACCCGCCCGCCGTCGCCGCCGAGCTCCTCGAGACGCTGCTGTGACCCAACCGTGGCACCGGGCGGAGCGGTCAGGCCGGCGATGGCTCATCGCCATCGCCTCACACCAGGTCCGGCCCGGCCAGTGCACATGCCGGCCACGGCCATGGAAATGGATGCTACCCGGCGCATCCGCTCGTGGGCCACGAAACTACGATCGGGCACGGGGCGTCTTCGAGCTATGGCGGTTCGCCGGACCGCACTATCGGAGACACCCATGCGCACGTTCACCCTTACCTTCAGGGTTCCTGGCCCCCGCGCTCGATGGCTTGCGATGGGCCTCGTCAGCGGGCTCCTGTTCGGGGCGATCGCCAGCCCCGCCATCGCGCCACGTCCGGCGCTCGCTGTCGACCCGGTGACGACCCCGGAGCACACGATCAGCGTCAGCGGCATCGGCCGGATCTTGGTCAGCCCGGATGTGGCCGACCTGCGTCTGGGCGTCACCGTCACCAAGCCGACCGTCAAGGCCGCTCGCGCCACGGCCGCCGCGTCGATGACCAAGGTGCTCGCCGCCCTCAAGAAGCTGGGGATCGCCGACCGGGACCTCCAGACGACCACGCTCTCACTCCAGCCCAACTACGATTACTCGAAGGGCTCGAATCCACCGCGAATCACCGGCTACGCTCTCTCCAATGCGATCTCTGTCACGGTCCGCGACCTCGACAAGATCGGCGATGTGATCGACGGCGCCCTTGCGGCGGGCGCCACCAGCCTCGACGGCGTGTCGTTCCGGGTCGAGGATCCGGCCACCGCCGAGCAGCAGGCGCGGGTGCAGGCGATGGCCCAGGCCAGGGCCAGGGCGGACACGCTCGCTTCGGCCGCCGGCGTGTCGATCATCGGCGTGGCGGCGATCAGCGAATCGGCGGCTCCCGCGCCGTATCCCATCTTCTACGGGGCGGAACGGGCGGACGCGCTCATCAAGGATGTTGCCACGCCGGTCCAGGTCGGCACGAGCGAAGTGACGGTCACCGTCCTGGTGGCGTACCTGATCGACTGACAGCGCGTCTCGACGCGCCGCGAGGGCGCACCGGGGAGGGCACGCTGGTTGGTCGCAGTGGCGTGAGTCGAAGGGTGAATCCGGACGACTACCGAGTTTGGCGTCGTTCGAGCCGACGGGTCAGCCCGGAACCGTGTGTGCGCCGATGAACCCCGTGATCTCCTCCCAGGCGGCCACGCTGGCGTCCGCGAACTCGGCCGACTTGCGGTCGAAGAAGCTGTGGGGCGCGCCTGGATAGGTGACCAGGCGGTGCTCGACTCCGGAGCCGGCGAGGGCGGCATCGAACGCCTCGATATGCTCCGGTGCGATCGACGCATCCGCCCCGCCGAACAGGCCCAGGATCGACGACGCCATCCGTCCCGCCGCTGCCTCGGCGACGGGCTCCGGGGCGTCGTTGCGCCACGGCCCGACGAGCGTGCCGTATAGCCCGATCACGCCAATGAGGTCCAGGCCCAGCGTCCCGGCCAGGAATGACATCCGCCCGCCCATGCAGAAGCCAAGCGTGCATACGGACCGCACGCCATCGCCGCGCAGGGCGGCCACCCCGGCCCGGATGTCGGCCGCGACCCCGGCCCAAGTCGTCGCCTCGACGTGTGGCATGAAGGCGAAGTTGGGATCGCGTCGTGCCACGCCCGCGGTCCGGCCGAACCAGTCGATGGCGACCGCGTCGATGCCGTGCTCCGCGAAGCGCAGGGCGAGCTCCTCGTAATACGGGTGGGGCCGCGCACATCGGGGAGGATCACCACCCCGGTACCGCCAGGGGCGGACGGCCGCGCCCGGAAGGCCGCGAGGTCCGTGCCGTCGTCCGCCGTGAGGGTCACCAGGGAAGCGTCCATGGCGCCCCCGGCGATCGGCGCGATCGGCGCGATCGGCGGGGTTGGGCCCGTCGGCCCCGTGATCCTGCTCGGCGCCGTGAGCGGCTGCCGTACCGGCGCGAGCGCCGAACACCATGCCTTCGAGCAGGCTGTTGCTCGCCAGCCGGTTGGCGCCGTGCACGCCCGTCGTCGCCACCTCGCCGGCGGCGAACAGACCGGGAAGGTCGGTGCGCCCGTCGAGATCGGTGGCTACGCCGCCCATGTGATAGTGGGCGGCCGGGCTCACAGGGATGAGGTCGCGCCGGGCGTCGATCCCGTGGGAGAGACACGAGGTGTAGACGGTCGGGAAGCGTTCGGCGAGGCGGTCCCCGAGCGATGCGCGAGCGTCGAGAAACACCCGGTGGCCCCCGAGCTGGTGCGCGGCGATGGCCCGGGCGACGACATCGCGCGGGGCAAGCTCGCCGGCGGGATGGCTGTCGGTAAGGAAGCGTCGCCCGGTCTCGTCGACGATCGTCGCGCCCTCGCCCCGCAGCGCTTCGGTGACGAGGGGGAGCGGGTCGACGCCCGGCGCGGCGAGTGCGGTGGGGTGGAACTGCACGAACTCGAGGTCGCGCAACGTCGCTCCGGCGCGCACGGCGAGGGCGAGGCCGTCGGCCGTCGCCTCGATTGGGTTCGTCGTCGCCGAGTAGAGCCGGCCACTGCCGCCGGTGGCGAGCACGACGGAACCCGCCCGGTAGACCGTGAGCCGACCGTCGGCGTCGGCGGCGAGGGCGCCGACGACCCTCGCCCCGCCGGGCGCCGTCGGGTCAACCAGCAGGTCGAGGACGAGGGAGCGCTCGACCACCTCGATCGTCGGGTTGGCGACGGCTGCGGTGCGCAGCGTGCGCACGATCTCGGCACCGGTGGCGTCGGCGGCGTGGACGATGCGGCGGACCGAGTGGGCGGCCTCGCGGCCGAGGGCGAGTTCGCCGTCGTCGTCCCGATCGAAGCGGGCGCCGAGGGCGAGCAGCTGGCGGGCCCGCGCCGGCCCTTCGGCGGTGAGCACGCGCACCGCCTCGCTGTCGTTCAGGCCGACGCCGACCGCGACCGTGTCCGACGCGTGCAGTGCCGGCGAATCGCCGTCGCCGAGCGCGACGGCGACCCCGCCCTGGGCCCAGCTGGAGCTGCCGCTGCCGAACGCGGTCTTGGTCACCACGAGCACGCGTCGCGGTGCGGCGGCGAGCGCGGCCGACAGCCCTGCCACGCCCGAACCGATCACGAGCACGTCGACCGGCGCGGCGATCGTCAGCCCCGCCGTCGCCGGCCCGCCAGTCGTCGACCTGCCAGTCGTCGAGCCGGTCGCATCGTTGTCCGTGCTCATCGGGCGGTCCCGGTCGTCTCGACTCGACCGACGGCGAGCATGCGCTCGAGGGCGCGACGGGCATCGGCGATCACGGCCGGCGCGACGTGCACCTCGTACTGCATGCCGGCCAGCGCGTCGCGGATGCCGGTGAGCGTGATGCGCTTCATGTGCGGGCACAGGTTGCAGGCCCGGACCCATTCGACCTCGGGCAGGTCGGCGGCGAGGTTGTCGGCCATCGAGCACTCGGTGATGAGCGCGACGCGTCGGGCTCCGTGCTTGGCGATCCAGTTGCCCATCGCCGTCGTGGAGCCGACGAAGTCCGCTTCGGCGGTGACGTCGGTGGGGCATTCGGGATGGGCGACGATGGCGAGGTCGTCGCCGTGCATCGCCCGCAGCTCGCGCATCTGGCTGCCGGTGAAGCGCTCGTGCACCTCGCACGCGCCGGTCTCCCACGTGACGATCTCGACGTCTGTCTGCTTGGCGACGTTGGCGGCCAGGAAGCGGTCGGGGAGCAGGAGGACCTTCGGCGCGCCGAGGCTCTCCACGATGCGCACGACGTTGGCGGATGTGCAGCAGATGTCGCTTGCCGCTTTCACCGCGGCGGTCGTGTTCACGTACGTCACCACGGGTGCGCCGGGGTGCGCAGCCCGCAGGCGGGCGATGTCGGCGGCGGTGATCGAGCTGGCCAGACTGCACCCGGCGCGCAGGTCGGGGATCAGCACCGTCTTTCCGGGCGCGAGGATCTTCGCCGTCTCGGCCATGAAGTGGACGCCGGCCATCACGATCAGTTCAGCGTCGGTGTGGGCGCCTTCCTGGGCGAGCGCGAGGCTGTCGCCCCGGATGTCGGCCACCGTGTGGAAGATGTCGGGGGTCATGTAGTTGTGGGCGAGCACGACGGCGTGACGGCGCCGCTTCAGCACCTCGATCTCGGCCACGAGCGGCTCGATGGCCGCCCACTCCGCGGCCGGAAGCGCCCGCAGGGCCCGCTCGGCGGTCTCGTTCGTCATGGTGCGCTCCTGCTCGTCCGCCGCCGTCGCCCGGGTCCCGGGCGACGTCTCTTGCTCACTCTGAGCCTAAGTTAGTCTCTGAGTGAGTACAAGCCCGAGTAGGTACAAAAGGATGTGACTGAGGGCGCACCGCTCAACCCGACCGTCGCCATGGTCGTGGTCGGTCCGGGGACGAGTGTCAGGCGCGGCTGTCGAGCAGTCGCGCCGGCTGCATCGGCTCGAACGGTGAGCCGGTCGAGAAGCCACCCTGGAGGTCGGCCACCACGTCGACGGCGACGTTCGACTGGGCGCAGATCGTGTTGCCGGTGCCGACAGCGACCACCGCGGCGTTGGCCACCGTCTGGCCCTTCGCAAAGTTCAGCGTCGAGGCCGTGGGCACGGGCTGCCCGCACGGCCACACGACGAGGAACCCGTCGGCCACCGGGTTCGTCACGGTCGCGTTCACGACGACGGCCTCGTTGCCGGTGGGAACGGTGATCGTGACGACCGTGGCTGCCGGGGTGTTCGGCGTCGTGTCCTCCTGGCCGTTGCGCGTGTCGATCAACCGGGACGGCACACGGGGCACGTACGTCGATGTCGGCGCGAGGTACCCGGCGATGTCGACGACGACGTCCAGCGTCGCGTTCGACGAGACGCACACCGTGCGGTCGGCGCTCAAGGCGGAGATCGCCGCCGCCGCCACGGTCTGGCCGGCCACGAAGTTGACGTTCGACGCCAAAGGACGCGGCCCGCCGCACGGCCACACGGTGGCGAAGCCGGGCCCGCTCGGGTTGGTGATCGTCACGTTGAGCACGGCGGCGGCCGCACCAGCCGGGACGCCGACCGCGCCGGCGAGCGACACCACCGTCTGCTGCACGGCGGGCACGTTGCCCACGGTGTCGTTCTCGCCGTTGCGCGTGTCGACCAGGCGAGCCGGTCCGACCGGAATGAAGTTCCCGGGTAGCGACCAGCCGTTGGCGTCGAGCACGACATCGGCGTCGACGCTCGAGGACACACAGACGGTGCCGCCGGTACCGATCGTCGTCACCGCGGCGTTGGCCACGGTGCCCCCGGCCGGGAAGTTGAGGGTGGAGGTTCCGGGTCGGGCCTGACCGCATGGCCACACCGTGAGGAACCCGGGACCCGCGGGATTGGTCACGGTGGCGTTGAGCACCACCGCGCCAGCTGCCGCGTCAATGCCGGCCCTACCTGCGACGGGCACGGCGAGCACGTCGCCGGCGCGCAGCCGCGGGGTCGACGTGGTGTGCGGCACGGCCTTGCCGATGAGGAACGTGGTCGGCGGGGTGACGGCGAGGTACACCACCTGGGAGCCGTCGCCTGACAGGTGGGTCGTGCGTGCCAGCACCCCGATCGGTGCCGCCGGGTCGAGCTGGTTCGTCCACACGTTCACCTCGTCGGGCGCCAGCGTCGCGTCGTCGAGATGGGCGACGACGAAGGACCCGCAGCATGCGGTGGGCGAGTAGCTCCATCCGTACGTGCTGCCGTCGGCCGACAGCTCGCCCCCGCCGACGAGGAAGGTACCCGTCTGCTGCGTCGTGAGCGTGCGGTTGCGCAGCCCGGCCTGCTTCAGCACATACGTCGCCGCGGTGGTCGCGGTGGTCGACACGGCAACGACGACCCGCCCGTTGTTCGCCACGCCGGCGATCAACGTCTCGTTGGCCGTCGCCCGCACCACCGGCTCGGCGAACCCGGTCGTGCGGTCCCAGCGGACGTAGTCGCAACTGGTCACGGTGTTGGCCGTGGAACACGTCGTGGCGACGAGCACGAACTGACCGTTCGGGGAGATTCGTTCGGGGACGCCGGCGACGGGGATGGCGGTGCGCTTCTGCGTGGCCCCGTCTACGACCCATCCGGCCGTGGCGACCGGCCCACCGGCGGCGTAGGTTCGGCCGTCGGCGGAGAACGCGTACGTCGTGAAGGTCGAGCGCTCCGGAACGGCGAGGGCGGTCCCCGTGGCGAGGTCGAGCCAGCGGTTGTCGGTGGTGATCACCGCGGAACCGTCGGCGCTGACGGCCTTGAACGGCGGCACGCTCACGGTTGCGCCCGTGAGCCGATCGACCCGCACCGCTCCCGAGGAGCCGTTGGCCGCCGGGGCGACGACGACGGTGCGACCCGACCGGTCGACGGCGAGCACGTTGGCCTGCGCCCCCCCGACCGCCACCGGCAGCGCGAGCGGCGCCAGCGCCTCTGCCCGCCCCCCGAGCGCGAGCGCGGCTGTCCCCACCATGACGAACGCGAGCAACGACCGACCGATACGCATGATGTCCCCCCGACGAGCGAGCCGCCAGTATGCCCGAGCGGGCGAGACCCAGCGGGCGCGCCGGGCGACGCGGGCGCGACGCGGCGGTAGCCTACGGGCATGGCTGACAAGAGCGAGTACGTGCCGAGCCCGAGAGACTGGGTGCGCGAGCAGGTCGAGGCCTACGAGGCCTCTGGCGGCACGAAGGCCAACACGCTGCGCGAGACCGGTCTGGCGGTCATCGTCGTCACGACGATCGGTCGGAACACGGGCGCCGTCCGCAAGGTGCCGCTCATGCGCGTGGAACATGACGGCGAGTACGCGCTCGTCGCCTCGGTTGGCGGCGCGCCGAAGCACCCGGTCTGGTACTACAACCTCGTCGAGCGCCCCGACGACGTCGCGATCCAGGACGGCCCCGCCCCCTTCCCGGTGACGGTGCGCGAGATTCACGGCGACGAGAAGGCCACGTGGTGGGAGCGCTCGGTCGCCGCCTATCCGCCCTACGCCGACTATCAGGCCAAGACCGACCGCGAGATACCGGTCTTTCTCGCATCGCCGAAGCGCTAGCCGCGCCTTCGCCGCAAGACGGGTCGCCCGAGCGACCCCAGGGACCGGGCAGGATGGCGCGGTGCCTGTTCGCCCCACGCTCGTCCGAATCGGTCGCCGCTTCGACGCGCGTCTTCCTGCCGGCGCGCGGTCGACCCTGCGAACGCTGCGCAATCGGATACCCGGCCGTATCGTTCCGACCCGCGACACAGCGCACGACACGGCACACGACCTGGCGGGGTGTCCCGCCCCTGGCGTAGCGCGAGACGCCTGGTTCTGGGACCACTACGACTGGGCGGCGAAGCAGATCGTCTCGTTCCTCGCCGAAGACGGCGTCGTCCTCGGAGGTCGGATGGTGGCCGACGTGGGCTGTGGCGACGGGTTCATCGATCTCGGCCTCGCCCGCGCCGCCCGCCCGGCGCGTCTCGTGGCGTTCGACGTGACCGCGACCGATGTCGACCATCTCCGAACCGTCGCCGAAGACCAGGGGGCCGGTGGCGAACTGCCACCGGCGCTGCAGTTCGTCACCTGTGGCACCACGACCATCCCGGCCGCCGATGCCGAGTTCGACGTCGTCGTCAGCTGGTCGGCGTTCGAGCACATCGCCGACATCGATCGCGTGGCGGGGGAGATCGCCCGCATCGTGAAGCCGGACGGCGTGGTGTTCGTGCAGGTCTGGCCGCTGTACTTCTCCGAGCGCGGGTCGCATCTCGACGAATGGCTGCCCGACCCGTTCGTCCACCTCGCGCGCGACCACGACGCGATCGCGCGGGAGGTCCGGGCGAAAGCGGTCGACGCCGGCAAGGCGGCGTGGGCCGAGTACATGTTGCGCGAGTTCGCGACCTTGAACCGTGCCCGGCTCGACGACGTGCAGGCCGCGCTGCACCGGGCCGGGCTCGTCGTAGAGAAGGTCGAGATCGAATCGAAGGCCGTGCGGATCCCGCGTGAGGTGTCGCTCGCCCATCCGCTCTCCGACCTCGCCGTCGCCGGGTTCAAGCTGTTGGCACGCCCGCGGTAGGCCGGTAGTCGTCGCCGGCTCCGCGCCGGTGCTCGCCGTCGGCTCGGTGCCGGCGAGTCAGCGGCGACCGGGCAGGTTCATCCCCGGCGCGGGTCGCTCACGCAGCACCTCGCGACGGAAGCGGAAGAGCTCGGCCGGCCGGCCGCCGGTCGTCGCCGCCCGCTCGCCCGTCCCGTCCACCAGGCCGGCACCCTCGACGAGCCGGCGGAAGTTCTGCTTGTGAAGGGTCACGCCGGCCAGTGCTTCGACGACGTGCTGCAGCTGCGACAACGTGAATGCCGGCGGGAGCAGTTCGAACACGACCGGTCGGTAGGTGAGCTTGCCCCGCAGGCGGCCGAGCGCGCTGGCGAGCACCCGACGGTGGTCGAGGGCGGCCATCGTGCCGAGCGTCTGATCGCCGGCTGCCATCCGGGCCGGCGCCGATTCGCCGACGAGTCCGGCGTCGTAGAGCAGTTCGAATCGCTCGAGGCTGCGCACCGGGTCCCAGCGCGCCCCGCCGGTACCCCACGAGAGGTCGGCGCGCTCGCCGCGCCCCGCCCGTTCGTCGTCATTCACGCCGCGGTCGACCCACTCCTCGATCGCTGGACGAATGGCGGCCATTACACCGGGGTCGCCGGCGCGATGGTCCTCCCACGGCAGCAGGTCGTACACGTCGACCCAGTGCGCCGCCGGCGCCGTGAGGATCGGCGACTCGATGTCGCGCACGAAGGCCAGATAGGCGACCGACAACCGGCGTTCGCCGGCCGCCGCGGCGTTGGGGTCACGGCTCGGATCGCCGAACGTGTAGAGCTGCTCGACGAATCCGAGAGCCAGTCCGGTCTGCTCCGCCGACCAGCGTCGCATCGCGCGGTCAAGCGTGTGGTCGGCGTTTGGGTCGAGCTCGCCAGAAGGGAGCGCCGGCCGCCCTTCGCGTGTCACCACGAGGACGCGGGGCGTGTCGTCGCGCACGGCGACGATGACGGCGCTCAGCTCCACGACGACCCGCGCCGACCCCGATGCGCTCACGCCGTCATCGTGGCAGGTGGCCGCCGCCGCCGTAGCAACCGCTGCCCCGGCGTAACCTCGCTCGCATGTACGCCGTTCGCATGCATTCCCTCGGTGGTCCGCTCCAGCTCGACGAGGTCGACGACCCCGTGCCCGCCGATGGTGAGGTTGTCGTCGAGGTGGCGTACGCGTCGGTGAACCCGCTCGACATCTGGGTGAGTCGCGGCGCGCCGGGCACGGCCGCCGACCATCTGCCGTGGGTGCCGGGCAATGAGGGCACCGGTCACCACGACGGCCAACCCGTGCTGCTGCGCGGCGCCGGTCTCGGCATGCTGCGCCACGGCACGTACCAGCAGAAGATCGCGGTGCCGGCGAGCGCGCTGACCGCGTTGCCGGCCGGTGCCGACCTCGCCCAGGTCGCCGGCATCGGCGTCGCCGGAATCACGGCCTACCAGAGCGTCCATTCGCGGGCCCGGGTGACGGCAGGCGACCGGGTGCTCATGCTCGGCGCGAGCGGCGGGGTGAGCGCCCTGGTCATCCAGCTCGCCAAGGCCGCCGGTGCCATCGTGTGGGGGCAGACCACGAGCCCCGGCAAGATCGACTTCATCCGTTCGATCGGTGCCGACAACGTCGTGGTGGCCGACGCCGCCGGGCTCGGCGCCGCGGTGGCCGAGTTCAAACCGACCGTGGTGATCGACCCGCTCGGTGGTCCGTACACCGATGCCGGTGTCGCCGCGCTCGAACCGCGTGGCCGGCTCGTGATCTACGGGACGTCGGTCGACGAGATGGGCACGATCAACCTGCGCGGTCTGTACCGAAAAGGCATCGAACTGCTCGGCTACGCCGGTCTCATCGACACGCCGAAGGAGCAGGCGACCGTGCTTCGCGACCTGCTCGATCGGGTGGCGAGCGGCTCGTTGACCGTGCCGGTCGAGAAGGTCGCTCTGGCCGACGCCACCGGCGTCTTCGACCGCATCCTCGACCGCACGGTCACCGGCAAGCTCGTCATCGACCTCTCGGCGACCTGACGCTGGCTTCGCCGTCGCCTGCTTCGCCGTCGCCCGCTTCGCTGTCGTCGACCCCGCCGTTGTCGGCGCCCGGCAGGTATGGCGCGAACTCGGGTCGCTGCTTCCATTCCGGTTCGGGTGGTTGGTAACCCTGCTCTGGCGCGTACGGCGACAGTTCGCGCGTGGTCATCTCGTGCACGTAACGGGGGCAGTTGTCGAAGACCGACACGGCGGCAACGGTCACGACCAGTTCGGCGCCCGGCCAGCGGCGCAGCAGGCCGTCGGGGTCGCCCAGCGGGCCGCCGTGCACGGTTGCGTGGCCTTTCACGCGCAGGCGGCGCGGCTGCTCGAAGTCGACGAACAACAACCCGACGCGCGCGTTGGCCGTCATGTTCCCCATCGACCGGTACATGCCGTTGCCGTCGTAGCTCGGGAAGCCGAGCGTGCGATCGTCGAGCACCTGCACGAACCCGGGGCGCCCGCCCTTGTACGACACGTCGGGCCAACCGTCGGCGTCGGCGGTGGCGAGCCAGAAGAACGGCATCGACTCGACGAACGCCCGGTGCCGGTCGGTGAACGTGTCGTGGCGCACCACCTCCGCGACACGGTCGGCCAACCGACGCGTGTCGAAGTGGTCCTGCAGGGCGCGGTGCTCGTCGGTGTAGAACGCGTCGTCGGCCATCGAACCACCGTACGCCCCGCGTCGCCCGTAGCTAGGGAAGTCCGTAAGTCCGTACACACGATCGACCGGAGCCAGCGCATCGACCGCGAAATGTCCGCGTCCTAGCCGTAGGGGCCCAGGAACCGTTCACCGTTGAAGTGGATCAAGTGATCCGAGTGGTCTGCGCACCAGACCTCGGTTTCCCACGCGATCTCCGTCAGGTACTTGCGCATCGTCGCTCGATCCTCGAAGCACGAAACCAGTACGAGCTTGTCCACCACAGGAGCGAACAACGTGCGCAGCGACAACCGGCGCTGAGTGTCGACCGGCCCGTGAGAAGTAACGGCTTCAAGCAGGACGAGCCACTCTCGATCCGGCATCCACACCACAAGGTCGGGCATCTTGCCGTGCTGATCGATCGTGAGCCCGAACCCGTTGAGCTGGGCCATCTCGTTGACGAGCCACTTCTCGTCGGCATCCCCGACGTAGAGCACCTGCCCACCGGGTGTGAAGCGAGGGCAGAACTCTTCGATCATCTTTACGATCAGACCGTTCTGCCCACCGGGGCTCAGGGCGTAGTCCTGCGCCCCGATCTGGACACGGAGGCGCTGCAGCTTGCGTTCGGCGGCGTGCCTAGCGATCTGTCCGGGTCTGGCTGTCGAGTAGGCCGCCAGCTGCTTGGCGTAGCGAGCTGTTCCGAGGGTTCCGGCCAAGCTCAACGCGGCCGCCTCGATTTGATAGCACCAGTGTGGTGAGTTGATCGGTCGATCGGGCTTGTCCGGGTTCTGCACAACGAGCAGCTCATCGGCGAACTGTCGAAGCGTGAAGCGCCGGATCGTCTCTCGGCTGTTGGCCGCGTACTTCGTCCCGTACTGCTCTTCGATGAACCTCATGATCGCCAACGTGCCGAGCGGCGCCGCCTTCGCCGCTGCCCAGCGGGACGCCGGCGCCAGACCGAGCAACGCCAAGAGCACCTGGGCGCTGCGCTCGTTCGAGCGTTCAGCATCGAATCCAAGGTCGGACAGGAAGCCTCGAGCTTCGGCGATCTTCGGGCCGGCCGCTGTTGGACGCGTCACCCAAGGTGCTCCTCGATCAGCGCATCGATTCGATCCTGCTCAGGGCGGCTGGCGTTGCAGAGCCGGCCGAGCAGTCTGAGCGTCTCACCCCTCGGGTAGCGCAACTTGCGTAGGTCAGTGGCGTTTACCTGGGTATGGCCCGAGAACTGGCGGAACGCTCGATCCACCATCGTTGAGTTAAGATACAACGACAGTCCCCAGGCGAGGTCTGGGTCGAGACCACGCCAGCGGCAGTGGATCACGTTCGTGTGGTTCTCGAAACCGACCAGCTCGCCGGGGATATCGTCCGGGCTCGCGATGCAGGCAACGACCCGCCGGCGCTCTTCCTTCGAAGTGAATCGCTTCGTCAGTACGTACGTCTCGTTCGGCACCAGCAGTGAAGCCGTCGCCTCGCACGCTTCGATGGCGTTCGGCTTCCTTCCAGTCGGTTGAGGCCACAGCACTCGGCCATCGCGAAGGTGGCCTGGATAGATGAGCGGCACGCTCGTATCCGTAGGTCCGGCTCGCAGGTGTTCTCTAGCTCTGAAGTCGACCACTCGCCCCGTCGACACGGTCAGACCTAGATCGGCCAACGTGGCGGGCTGCGCTGCCATCTGCTGAGCGATGTCAGCCTCGTCATCGTCGACCGTCACGTGGATGAACAGCTCCGGGTCGTTCGGGCGGACGAGCTCATCGTGCATGACCAGCCGCTCGCGAGACGTCGCCCTGTCCGGACCGTGCGAGGCCGATACCAACACCCTGCCCCGTCGCGTGGTGCGATCGAGTCGGAAGATGACGTTCTCCTGGAGCACGTCGCCGTCGCCGAAGGCCACATCACGAGAGTCGTAGACATGGAGACGCTTGAACGACCCGTGGCGCAGCAGATCCTTTCGGAACGCTCGGAAGTAGGGGCCGTTTGCGAATGACCGTGGCGTAATCGCAACGAGCTGACCACCCTCAGCGAGGAGACGCACCGACAGAGCGACGAAGGCTGTGTAGAGGTTCCCAACGTCAACGCCGACCGCTCGCACCTGGCGGCGTTCGCCGCTAGCCGCAGCGATCTTGCCGTAGGGCGGGTTCATCACCACAAGATCGAAGGGCTCCAGTGCACCGTCGAACAGCCCCGGTTGCAGCGACCGAGCGGCATAGGCGACGAAGTCCGCTTCGATCGCATCTGCCCTGCAGCCCTCGACACCTGACAGCTCTTCACACGTCAGGCGTAGCGAGCTCGCCACTGCGGGATCCACTTCGAAGGCTGTCGCATCAATCGGGCCACCGCCCTCAACTGCCCAACGCTCAACTACCGCTGCCGTCAGCGACCCGACGCCTGCGCCGGGGTCGAGCAGGCGGGCTGGGCGCCCGAGCACGTCGAACATCGACGCAAGAAACGCAGCCACAGGTGCCGGGGTGAAAAACTGCCCTAGCTGTGCTCGCCTCTGCGGGTTGAGACCCTGAGCAGTTGCCACCCGGCGCAACTCCACGCGCTCGAGCACGCCTACGGCATCAGCGGTGTAGGTCATGACGTTCGACGCTAGTCAAGTCTCGCACCGCTTGCTGGTACCTCTGGTGAGGCAGCGCTCCTCGGCAGTTGTGCGGGTTTTCTACCGGCCGCT
>JAYUAM010000062.1:0-6099 GCA_043741295.1 Acidimicrobiia bacterium | reverse complement strand
ACGCTGGTGACCACGGTCGAGCGGGGCCCGGCGATGCCGTGTCGGTCGCAGAACGCCCGGGTGTACGCCTTCGACCACTCCAGCTCGGCGGCGGCCAGCGTAGGTCCGAACGCAGCGATGCCGGCCGCCGTGAGCGTGTCGACGAGCCCTGCTGCCAACGACGACTCAGGGCCCACGATGACGAGCCCGATGCCCTGGTCGACGGCGAACCGCACGATGCCCTCGACATCGTCGACGGCCAATGCCACACGCTCCCCCGGGCACGCCGGATTGCCGGGCGCCACCACGAGGCGACGGCTGCGTGGCGACCGGGCGACCGCCCACGCGATCGCATGCTCACGCCCACCCGACCCGATCACCAACACGTCGAGCACGTTCATACCCGGGCTCGCTTCGCTCGCCTGCCGAGCTCGCTGGCTCCGCTCCGCTTCGCCACTCGCCCGACCTCACGTCTGCTGACACTCATCGCAGGACGCCTTCGAACGCGCCCTTGCCGCGGTGCTGGCCGATCTCGATCGGGTAGTCGCCGGTGAAGCACGCGTTGCAGTAGCCGTCGATGCGCCCGACGGCCCGCATCATCCCTTCGAGCGACAGGAACTTGAGCGAGTCGCACCCGATCACGCGGGCGAGCTCGTCGGGGTCGTGACGGTGGCTGATCAGTTCGTCGTAGCTGCCCATGTCGACGCCGAAGTGGCAGGGGTGCTTGATCGGCGGGCAGGTGATGCGCAGATGTACCTCGGTGGCGCCGGCATCGCGCAGCATCTGCACGAGCGGGCCCGACGTGGTGCCGCGCACGATCGAGTCGTCGATCATCACGACGCGCTGCCCGATCAGGTTCTCGGCCAGCGCGTTGAACTTCAGCGCCACGCCCTGGCGACGCAATGCCGTGGTCGGCTCGATGAACGTGCGACCGATGTAGCGGTTCTTGATCAGCCCGTCGTTGTACGGCAGTCCGGCCTCGCGGGCGAACCCGATCGCCGCCGGCGTCGACGAGTCGGGAACGGCAATCACCAGGTCGGCGTCGGCCGGTGATTCCTTGGCCAGCTCCTGGCCGAGGCGCTGGCGCACGACGTGCACGTTGCGCTCGTCCCACATCGAATCGGGCCGGCTGAAGTACACGAACTCGAACGTGCAGCGCGCCTCGTTCTGCGCCGACTGGTACGACCGCCGGCTCGACAGCTCGCCAGCGTGCAGTGTGACGATCTCACCTGGCTGGATCTCGCGGATCTCATCGCAGCCGAGCGTGCGCAGCGCGCAGGTCTCCGACGCCACCGCGTGACCGCCGGTGGGCAGCCGGCCGACCGAGAGCGGACGGAACCCCCACGGGTCGCGCACCGCGATGACCCGGTCCTCGGCCAGGATCACGAGCGAGTACGCGCCCTTCCACGAGGGCATCGTGCGCTCGACCCGGTCCTCCCACGTCGTGCCGCTCGCCCCGGCGAGCGTGAGCAGCAACACCTCGCTGTCGGACGACGCGGCGAGCGGGTAGCCGCGCTGCAACAGCTCGTTGCGCAGCTCGCTGGCGTTCACGAGATTGCCATTGTGCGCCAGGCCGAGCGGGCCGTGGCGCGTCTCGACGAGGAACGGCTGGAGGTTGCGGGCCGACGAGTCGCCAGTGGTCGAGTAGCGCGTGTGGCCGATGGCGTGGCACCCCGGCAGCGCTTCGAGGTCGCCCGGCTGGAACACGTGCGGCACGAGCCCCACGTCCTTGTGCACGCGGGCGGCGACCCCGTCGGACACGGCGAGTCCGGCGCCCTCCTGCCCGCGGTGCTGGAGCGCGTGCAAACCGAAGTAGGCGAGCTTGGCCACCTGCGCGTCGCGCGGCGACGAGATGCCGATGAGCCCGCACTCGTGCCGCGGCACGTCCCGGCCGTCATCGTCGATCCGGGCGTCGTCGATCCGGGCATCGTCGTGGTCCGTCAAAGGATCCCCGCTTCGTCGAGGCTCGCTCGGAGCCGGGTGGGTACCGGGTAGGCGCCGGGCACGAACGCCGTGCCGGTGAGCTGTTCGTACGCTCTGATGTAGCGACGCTCGGTCTCGTCGAGAACAGAGGCGGGTAGCGCCGGTGGCGGCCCGTCGCCGCGGTAGCCGATCGCACCGAGGGCGAGGCGGAACGGCTCCTTGTCCAGGCTCTCGGGCTCGTCGCCGCGAGCCAGGCGCTCGTCGAGCGACTCGGCGACCCAGAAGCGCGACGAGTCGGGCGTGTGGACCTCGTCAATGAGCAACAGGTCTCCGTCGGGGCCGACGCCGAACTCGTACTTCGTGTCGGCGAGCACGAGTCCCGCAGCCTCGGCAACCGACCGACCGCGCTCGAAGAGCTGCACGGCGACGTCCATCACCTCGTCCCACACGGCGCCGTCGACGAGTCCCTTCGCCACGACATCGGCCGGGGCGATCGGCTCGTCGTGGCCGCCGTCGTGAGCCTTCGTCGTCGGCGTCACGATCGCGGTGGCCAGCTCCTGATGAGCGGTCATCCCGTCGGCGAAGCGGCAGCCGTACATCGTCCGTTCGCCGTCGCGGTAGCGGCGGAGCAGCGAGGTGGAGGTGGACCCGGTGAGGCGACCGCGCACGACTACCTCGACCGGCAAGGGCTGCGCGTCGATCGCCACCAGCGCGTTGGGGTCGGGCTGCGAGAGCGCGTGGTTGGCGACGACGTGGGTCGTCTGAGCGAACCACCACACGGCGAGCTGGTTGAGCACCTGACCCTTGTAACGCACCGCAGCGAGCACCCGGTCGAAGGCCGAGAGCCGGTCGGTGGTGACGAACAGCCGCCGGCCGCCGGGTAGCTCGTACGAGACGCGCACCTTGCCGTCGCGCCGACCGGGCAGCGGCAGGTCGACGGCGGTGAACGCCCGCTCGGCGCCCGGCACGTCGGCGAAGGTGGCGGCCGCTGCGCCCGCCATCACGCGCCCGCCGCCTGGCGAACGCCGTTGCGGAACAGGCCGAGCGCGTTCCCGGCGCTCTCGCCACGGGTCCACCGCGGGTGCTGCCAGCCGTGCACGTGGTTCTCGGGATGCGGCATGAGACCGAGCACAAGGCCGGTCTCGTCGCAGATGCCGGCGATGTCACCGAACGACCCGTTGGGGTTGGCCGGGTAGGCGCTGCCGGAGTAACGAAGGGCGATCTGGCCACCGGCGTTCAGAGCATCCATCGTGTCGTCGTCGGCCACGAACCGACCCTCGCCGTGGGCGACGGGCGCGGCGAGCGGACCGTCGAGCCCGGCCGTCCAGATCGAGCGGCTCGCCGGCAGTTCCAGCTCCACCCATCGGCACTCGAACCGGCTGGCTTCGTTGTGGTCGAGCGCCGCCCGCCGACCCGAACCGGGCAGCAGGCCGAGACGGACGAGCACCTGGAACCCGTTGCAGATGCCGAGCACGGGCCGGCCGTACGCCGTGAGCGTGCCGACCGCGTCGGTGAGGATGTCGGCGAGCTCGAGGGCGAACAACGCGCCCGAACCGAGGGCGTCGGCGAACGAGAAACCGCCGGCCACGACCACGAGCCCGGCGTCGGCGAGCAGACCCGGTTCCTGACGGAGCGCGGCGAGCGGCACGATCGTCGGCGTCGCGCCCGCCAGTGCGAGCGCCTCGGCCACGTCTCCGTCGCGGTTCGTGCCGGGCGCGGCGAGCACGACCGCACGGACGTCGCGCCGGACGAATGCCGGTGCGGTCGGAGCCGCGAGCGTGGCCACCGCCGGACGTCGGCCCTCGACCACTGCCGCCTCGGGCAGATGGCCCGACCACGCCGTGAGCAGGTCGGCGAGCGGCACGTCGAGGACCGGCGCGCCGCCGACGGCGACCGTCAGTCGGGAATCCGGAACGACCCATCCGACCGCCGCGGCGTCATCGCCGACGATCGACCGGAACCCCTCGACGTCGCCCGGTGCGACTTCGACGAGCAGGCGTCCGTTGCTCTCGGAGAACAGCGCCTGGAGCCGACCATCCAGCTCGCCAGAGGACCCGACGGGCTCGACGTCGAGGGCGAGGCCGAGCCGTCCGGCCATCGCCATCTCGGCGGCGGCGACGGCCAGCCCACCCTCGGCGAGGTCGTGGCACGAGCGCACGAGACCCGCGCTCATCGCCCGATGGAGCAGCCGGTACCGGGCGGGGGCCGTCGTGTCGGGCGCCGGCACCGACCCGCCACCCTCGCAGTCCATGACGAGGTCGAGGTGGCTACCGGCCAGCTCGACTCGGGTCGCTCCGACCAGGAACACGACGTTGCCGGCCGCCTTCAGGTCGCTCGTCACGACGCCGTTGCGTCCGTCGATGCGGCCGAGGGCGTGGACCACGAGAGTCGGCGGGATGGCGAGGCGCGCGCCGGTCGTGGTGGCGTACTCGTTGTTCAGGCTGTCCTTGCCTGACACGAACGGGGCCCGGTGGGCCAGGGCCGCCTCGCAGCACCCGGTCACGGCGTCGACGAGCTGACCCATCGTCTCGGGGCGGCGCGGGTCGCCCCACGAGAAGTTGTCGAGCAGCGCGATGCGATCGGGATCGGCGCCGGTGGCCACCACGTTGCGGATCGCCTCATCGATCACCGACCACGCCATCGCCCGGGCGTCGATCGCCCCGAAGCGGGCGTTGACGCCGATGCCCAGCGCGGCGAGCGCGCCGCTCGTCGAGCCCGGCGGGAGCAGGACCGCCGCGTCGGAAGGGCCGTCGTCACGAGCACCGCCGTAGGGCCGCACGACGGTGCGCCCGAGCACCTCGTGGTCGTAGCCGTGGACCACATCCTGCTGCGAGCGCAGGCTCGGATGGGCGAGCAGCCCGAGCAGCGCTGCAGTCGGGTCGACGCCGTCACGAGACGTCGGTGAACCAACCACCGGCGCCGGTGGGCGCCGGGCCGTGAGCGAGCGGGTGGGCCGACCGTCGTGCAGGAACCCGACGTCGAGGTCGAGCACCGCGGCACCACCATCGCGCACGACCAGGCGCTTGTCGCCGGTGAACATGCCAATGTCGGCGAGCTCGACCTCGTAGCCGTCGCAGACCGTCTGCAGTGCCGCCACGTCACCCGGCGCGACGGCGAACACCATCCGCTCCTGCGCCTCGGACAGCCATGCTTCCCACGGGGCGAGACCGGGGTACTTGCGGGGCACGGCGTCGAGCGAGACGTCGGCGCCGAGCGTGCCCGCCATCTCCCCCACCGCGGAGGAGAGCCCACCAGCACCGCAGTCGGTCACGGCGTGGTAAAGCCCGGCGTTACGGGCGATGAGCAGCACGTCGAGTACGCCCTTCTCGACGATCGGGTCGCCGATCTGCACGCTGGCGCCGGCCACCTCGCCGGTCGTGGCATCCATCTCCATCGACGAGAACGTGGCGCCCCGGATGCCGTCGCGCCCGGTGCGCCCACCGAGGACGATCACCCGGTCGCCCACCTGCGGTTCGGTGCGGTGCGACCCGAGCGGGGCGACACCGACGCAGCCGCAGAACACGAGCGGGTTCGCCGTGTAGCCGGGGTCGTGCACGATCGCTCCGGCCACGGTGGGCACGCCGAGCTTATTGCCGTAGTCGGCCACGCCGGCAATCACACCGTCGCGGATGCGCCGCGGATGCAGCACGCCGGCGGGAAGGTCGGCCGGGTCGGCGTCGGGCATGCCGAAGCACAGGATGTCGGTGACGGCGATCGGCCTGGCCGATACGCCGAGCACGTCGCGCAGCACGCCGCCGACCCCGGTGTTCGCCCCACCAAACGGCTCGATCGCCGAGGGATGGTTGTGCGTCTCGGCCTTGATCGAGAGCTCGACGTCGTCATCGAAGGCGATGATGCCGGCGTTGTCGACGAAGGCCGAGCGCACCCACGGCGCGGCGATCGCCTCCGTGACCCGCCGGAGCTGGCGCAGCAACGGTTCCACCGGCGTGCCGTCCTCCCAGGTGACGGTCGCGCGGAACGTCTTGTGCGCGCAGTGCTCGCTCCAGGTCTGGGCGAGCGTCTCGAGCTCGACGTCGGTGGGCTCGCGCCCCTGCTCGCGAAACCAGGTGCGCACCGCGTGCATCTCGGCGAGATCGAGGGCGAGGCCGCGCTCCTTCGACAGGGCGAGCAGAGCCGCGTCGTCGAGCGCGGTCACGGCGAGGTGCTCTACCGCGGGCGCCTGCTCGTCGTGGCCGG
>JAYUAM010000061.1:0-2569 GCA_043741295.1 Acidimicrobiia bacterium | reverse complement strand
CGGTCCCCTCCCTGCTGCCGATGCCGACCGGGTAGACGCGCACACCGGCGGCGGAGGCGAGCTTGGCGACCTCGAGCGGGTCGGGGGTCGACGTGTTCTCGCCGTCCGTGAGCAACACGATGGCAGCCGACCGGAAGAAGCCGATGTCGATGCTGTCGAAGTTGCCGGCCGCGGCCTGGTCGTCGAGCACGAGCGGCTTGCCGTTTATCGCGCCGAGCGCGGTGAACAGGCCCTTGCCGAGCGAGGTCGCCCCCTGCGGCTTCAAGCGGGCGATCGCCGCAAGCACGTCGGCTCGCACGTCGGTCGGCTGCTGGGTGACGAGCCCACCGTCGCTGAAGGCCACGACGCCGATCTTGATCGTCGACGGCTGCTTGGCCACGAAGGTCTGGGCGGCCGCCTTCGCCGCGTCCATCCGCGTCGGCAGCAGATCGGTGGCCGCCATGCTGTTCGAAACGTCGAAGGCGAGGATCACGGTTCCCTCGCGCCGCGGCAGGCTGAGGCTCGCCGCCGGGCGGGCGACGGCGCCGAGCAACAGCGTGACGGCGAGGAGGAAGAAGGCGAACGGCACGTGCCGGCGGCGACGCCGACGCCGAGCGGCGGCCACCGACGCAGCCGATGGCACGAACCCCTGGGCGGCGAGCGCGGCCACGCGGGCGGCCCGCTGGCGCAACGTCCGGACGTAGCCGGCCACGAGCAACGGCGCGACGACCAACAGCGCCAGCATCTTCGGCCACAGGAACGACATCAGCTGCGCCGCCTTCGTCGCCGTTGCTCGACGATGCGCACGAGCGCGCCGACGAGATCCTCCTGCGTCGAGACCGTGTGCAGCTCGACGCTCGCCCGGCGGGCGCCGGCGAGGAGCTCGGTCTCGCGGGCCTGCGCGACCTCGTGGAAGCGACGGCGGAACTCGGGGTCGCTCGTGTCGACCGAGAGCAGCTCGCCGGTCTCGGCGTCCTCCACCACGATGAGACCGGCGTCGGGCAGTTCCAACTCGCGCGGATCGACGATGCGGATGGCGACGAGCTCGTGGCGCCGGCTCAGGAGCGTGAGGCCCCGTTCCCAGCCCGGCTCACTGAGAAAGTCGGACACCACGACAACAAGCGAGCGCCGGACGATGGTTCCGAGGGCGATGCGGAAGAGGTCGGCGAGATCCGTGCTCGTGCCAGTGGGCTCGACGGGTCGTAGCAGGTCGTGGGTGAGGCGGAGGACCTGGTTGCGTCCCGTGGCTGGCGGGATCGTGCGCTCGGTGCGGTTGTTGTACAGGATCGCCCCGATGCGGTTGCCGCCGCGGGAGAGCAGGCGCGCCAGCGTCGTGGCGAGCTCGGTGAGCACCAGATCCTTCGGCCGCTCGACCGGGCCGAAGCCCATCGACGGCGAACGATCGAGCAACAGCCACGCGGTGAGCTCGCGGTCCTCGTGGTACGTGCGCACGTGCACGGAATCGGTGCGCGCCGTGACGTTCCAGTCGATGGTGCGCACGTCGTCGCCGGGCTCGTAGTCGCGCAGGTCAGCGAAGTCGATGCCGGCGCCGCGGAAGAGCGTGCGGTAGTCGCCCTGCAGGCGGCCGTCGAGCCGGCGGATCACCCGCCACTCCAGCCGGCGCAGGACGCGCTCAGGCGTCGCCGGGGCGGTAGAGGGCATCGTCGTACCGTTGGGTCGGTTGAGTCGGTTGAGTCCGTTGGGTGCGTTCCCGGAGGGGCACGTTCGGGAGCGAGATCGTGGCCAGGATGCGGGTGAGCACGTCGTCGGCGCTGACCCCGTCGGCGAGCGCCTCGTAGGAGAGCACGACACGGTGACGGAGCACGTCGAGGGCGAGGTCGCGCACGTCGACCGGCAGGGCGTAGTCGCGGCCGCGCACGAGGGCGAGGGCCTTGGCGGCGAGGATCATGTTGATCGACGCCCGCGGGCTCGCTCCATAGGTGATGTAGCCGGCGATGTCGGTCAGGCCGACGGCGGACGCGTTGCGCGTCGTGCTCACGACGCGGACCGCGTACTCGATGAGCGCGGGGTCGACGAACACCGCGTCGGCCCGCCGCTGGAGCGCGGCGAGTTGCGCGGTGTCGATCACCGTCTCGGTCGGCTCGACGCGGCCGGTCATGCGCTGCACGATCACGAACTCCTCGGTCGTGCTCGGGTAGCCGACCAGCACTTTGAGCATGAAGCGGTCGAGCTGCGCCTCGGGTAGCGGGTAGGTGCCCTCCGACTCGATCGGGTTCTGGGTCGCCATCACCAGGAACGGTTCGGGCACTTTGTGCGTCTCGCGCCCGATCGTCACCTGGCGTTCCTGCATCACTTCGAGCAGCGCGCTCTGCACCTTGGCCGGCGAACGGTTGATCTCGTCGGCGAGCAGCAGGTTCGTGAACACCGGCCCGAGCGAGGTCTGGAACTCGCCGAGCTTCTGGTTGTAGATGCGGGTGCCGACGAGGTCGGAGGGCACGAGATCGGGGGTGAACTGGATGCGCTGAAACTGGCCGCCGATCGACTGCGAGAGCGTCTTGATCGCCATCGTCTTGGCCAGGCCGGGGACGCCTTCCACGAGCACGTGGCCGCGGGCGAGCAGCGCGACGAT
>JAYUAM010000060.1:0-6115 GCA_043741295.1 Acidimicrobiia bacterium | reverse complement strand
CCGGCTCGTCCCGTGCGTCGTCGACGACAGCGGCGACGCTCGCCCGCTTCGCGGCGGCAGGCGGCGCGGCGCCGATGGTCCCACCGATTCACGCGCCGGGCACCGCCGCCCCGACGACCGCCGGCCCGGCCGGGCCGGCCGGCCAGACCGGCCAGGCCGGCAACGACAAGTCGCTGCGCCAGAGCGCGACGGAGCGGCTCGACCACCTGGACGAGATCGTGGCGATGGTCGAGGCCCGTGTGCTCGCCGAGCTCGAACGACGCGGTGGACGCCACCGCGCCTGGATGTAGGAACGGACGGAGACGATGGCAAAGGGACAGAAGGCGTACCTCGAGACCGAGGGCAAGAAGCGCATACCGTGCCTGTTCAACCCGGCCGAGCTGGCGATCGGCCTCTCGAACTCGTGGGACAGCGATCCGAAGCCGGGCCAGCAGACGCCCTCGCTGCAGTACCGCGGCGGCGACTCGGGCACGCTGACGCTCGAGCTGTTCTTCGATACGACGGCCGAGGGCAAGCCGGTGACGAAGTACACCGACGACCTCGTCAAGTTGATGCGCATCGACACCAAGCTGCCGGGCTACTCGAAGAAGAAGCAGAACGGGCGACCCGGCTGGGTGAAGTTCCACTGGGGCAAGTTCCACTCCTTCCGCTGCGTCATCGAGAAGATGGATCTGAAGTTCACCTACTTCGCGACGAACGGCGAACCGCTGCGCGCCACGGTCGGGTTGACGTTGAAGCAGTACATGCAGGAGAACAACTGGCCGGCGCAGAACCCGACGTCGGGCACCCCTGTGCCGGCCGGTTCGCACGTGCTGCAACCGGGCGAGACGCTCGACCGTCTCGCCGCCCGCTACTACGGCGATTCGTTCCGGTGGCGCCCGATCGCCGAGGCCAACGGCATCAAGGACCCGTTCTCGCTGCGGCCCGGACGCGTTCTCGACATCCCGCAGGTGGAGCTCTAGATGGCGGCGGCGTCCGGCGCCGAACTGGTCCAGCCGCCGACGATCACCGTCGACGGACGCGACCTGGACGCCACGATCATGGAGGATCTGCTCGACCTGCGCGTCTCGCTCACGGTGCACGCCGCCGCCATGGCACAGGCCCGCTTCGAGGACGGCACCTTCACGCTGCTCGACAAGGACGTGTTCAAGGTGGGCGGCACGCTGGCGGTGAGCCTGCCGACGTCGAAGAACCAGGTCGTGTCGACGTTCACCGGCGAGGTCGTGTCGATCGGTGTCGATCAGGGTCGCGGCGGGCGCCACGAGCTCGTCGTCACCGCCTTCGACCGTGCCCATCGCCTCTCGGCGGTGAGCACGCACCAGAGCTACCTCAACCAGGCGACGTCGGCGATCGTGCGCAAGGTCGCCCAGCGCCACGGCCTGACGGCCAAGGTGTCGGTCGAGGGTGCGGCCGAGCCGTACGTGCTCCAGACGGGCACCGACCACGCGTTCCTCTGCGAGCTGGCGGACGCGGCCGGCGCCGAGTGGTACGTCGACGGCAAGACCCTGCACATGCGCAAGCGCCCGGCCGCCGGAGCGACGACCCTGACGTGGGGCGAGGACCTCCTGCGGTTCCAGGCCCGGTACTCCGCCGCCGACGCCGCGGTCACCGACGTGACCGTGAGGGGGTGGGACCCGACGCAGCAGAAGGCGGTGACCGGTTCAGGCTCCGCCGTCCTCGGTAGCCCGACGGGCCAGGACCTCGGCAGCGACGCTCCCCTGGCCAAGGCCTCGCACGGAAAGGCCAAGTCGGCGTTCGGCAAGAAGATCGTCGTCGGGTCGGCGGCGGTGCGGACAGCGGCCGAAGCGAAGGCGCTCGCCACGGCGATGGCGCGCGAGCTGCTGGCGGACGCGATGACGGCGCGGGGCGAGTGCGTCGGCAACCCGAAGGTGAAGCCGGGCGAGATGGTGACGATCGCCAGCATGGGCACGAAGCTCTCCGGGAAGTACTACGTCACCGAGGTCGAGCATGTGTTCGGTGTCGGCCGCCCGCTCGTGACGCGCTTCAACGTCAGCGGAGCCCGGTCACCACTCGGCGGAGCGAGCACCACCGACGCTGCCGATGGGCGCAGCTCCAACGCCTGGGGACGCGCCGGCGTGGTCGTCGGCGTCGTCACGAACCTGAAGGACCCCGAGAAGCAGGGTCGGGTGAAGGTGAAGTTCCCGACGCTCGGCGACCAGGTGGAGAGCCAGTGGGCCCGGGTCGTGCAGCCGGGCGCCGGTACCGGACGCGGCGTGATGATGCTTCCCGAGGTGGGCGACGAGGTCATCGTCGCGTTCGACCGCGGCGACCGACGCCTGCCCGTCGTGCTCGGCGGCGTGTGGTCGGCGAAGAACAAGCTCCCGCTCGCCGATGCGGTCGCGTCGGACGGCTCCGTGGCGAAGCGCACCATCAAGACGCGTGCCGGTCACGTCATCGAGCTCTCCGACGGCAAGAAGGGCACTGCGGCCGGCAACGCCCAGCGCTACGTGAAGATCGCACTCGCCGACGGCAAGACCAAGGTTCACGTGGGCGAGGACAAGATCGAGGTCAACGCCGCCGATGGCAAACCGATCACGATCAAGGCCGGGAAGGCGTCGGTGGCTCTGTCCGGATCGGGCGACGTCACGGTCAAGGGTGTGAACGTCACGCTCGAGGGCTCGGCGAAGGTGACCATCAAGGCCCCGCAGGTGGTCGTCGACGCAACGTCGGCGCTCCAGCTCAAGGCGGCGGCCCAGGCCGAGCTCAAGGCCGCCATGGTGAAGGTCGAGGCCTCGGGCATCGCCCAAATCAAGGGCTCGATGCTCAAGCTCAACTGATCAGTGCCGACAAGTGTTCTGCAACGTCTCAAGGAGGTTCCTCGGGTGGGCGAGTCGACGATGAACGAAGCCTCGTACCTTGGGCGCGGGGTCAGGTTCCCCATGGCGATCGACCATACCGGCGCGATCGCTCTCACATCCGGGGTCGACTCCATCGAGACCGCGATGCGGATGATCCTGTCGACCGCACCGGGCGAACGTCCGATGCGACCGGACTTCGGGTGCGCGATCTGGGACCTGCTCTTCGAGCCAATCAACACGAACACCGTCGGGCTCATGGCCGAGGCCACGATCGAAGCGCTCTCCCGGTGGGAGCCGCGCATCGAAGTCGATGACGTCGACGTCGAACCGGACGACGCCATACCTGGTGCAGTCCGCATCGCCGTGGCCTACACGGTGCGCACGACCAACGACCGCCGGAACCTCGTGTTCCCGTTCTACGTGATCCCCGGCGAAGGCGACGATCCGGATCTGGCGCCGGCCGGCCCCGACGCACCCACGCCGCACCTGCATGCGGCCCACCCCAACTCCAGCAGCAAGGACTGATCGTGGCGCTACCCGTTCCCAACCTCGACGACCGCCGGTTCCAGGACATCGTCGACGAAGCAAAGCGGATGATCCCCCAGCTCTGCCCGGAGTGGACGAACCACAACATCTCCGACCCGGGCGTCGCGCTCGTCGAGCTGTTCGCCTGGATGACGGACATGACGCTGTACCGGCTGAACCAGGTGCCGGACCGCATGTACACGCAGTTCCTCGACCTGCTCGACCAGCGGCAGTACCCGGCGCGCGCCGCCACCTGCGAGCTCACGTTCTGGCTGTCGACCGCCACCGACGAGGACGTCGTGGTGCCGACCGGCACCGAGGTGGCGGCCGGCGACGGGCCCGACGGCGTCGTGTTCGCGACCACCGGCGAGCTGGTGATCAGCCAGCCCGTGCTCATGGCGGCCCGTACCGGCCGCGGCGAAGACGGCCTCGTCGACGTTTTGAGCGCGCTTCGATACGACCGCGACGAGGTCGTGTGCTTTCCCTCCGAACCGATGCTCGCGGGCGACGCACTGCACCTCGGGTTCGACCGCTCGCTCGCCGGCCAGGCGATCGAGCTGAGCATCGCCACCTCACACGCGGCCGGTGTCGGCATCGACCCTGGCCGCGCACCGATCGTGTGGGAGGCCTGGACCGGCGAGCACTGGGTGGCCTGCACGGTCCACCGCGACGACACCGGCGGACTCAACCGCGATGGTGGTGTGCTGCTGATGGTGCCGCGCCGCCACGAAGCGCTCCGTCTCGCCGGCGACCGCCACTGGTGGCTACGCGTCCGGCTGGTGGAGCCGGCCGAAGGTCAGCCCACCTACCGCACCTCGCCGCGCGTGAGCGCCATCGAGGTTGCGTGCCTCGGCGGCACGGTCCGAGCCGAGCACAGCGAGCTCGTCGAGCGCGAGCTGCTCGGGCGATCGAGCGGCCGGCCCGGCCAGTCGTTCGTGGTCGCCAATCATCCCGTGCTGCCGCGTGGCCGCGACGAGGTCGTCCTCGTCACCGCCGACGGGAGCACCACGGAGTGGGCCGAAGTGGAGGACTTCAGCCGATCCGGCGAACACGACCGCCACGTGGTGTGGGACGGTGCCAACGGCGAGATCCGGTTCGGTCCGACGATCCGCCAACCCGATGGCGCGCTGCACCAGCACGGCGCGGTGCCGGCCAACGGCGCCGAGATCACCGTCGGCAGCTACCGCCATGGTGGTGGGCGTTCGGGGAACGTCGGGCGCGGCACGATCACGTCGTTGCGGGTATCGATCCCGTACGTCGACGCCGTCGAGAACCTCGTCGAGGCGCGTGGCGGGGTCGACGCCGAGACGTTGAAGAACCTCAAGGACCGCGGCCCGATGACGGTCCGGACCGGCCAGCGAGCGGTGACCGCCTCGGACTTCGAGCGCCTCGCCCTCGACGCGACCACCCAGGTGGCTCGGGTGCGCTGCCTGCCGGCTGTGCGGGCGCACGACCCCGTGCGGGTGCTGATCGTCCCGAACGTCAGCGGGTCGCCCGACACGCACACCATCGACGACTACCGGCTTCCGGACGACCTCTTCGATACCGTCAGCGGACACCTCGACGAACGTCGGCTCCTCGGCACCACGGTCGAGCTGACGACGCCGTTCTACGTCGGCATCAGCGTCGTGTGCATGGTGCGCGCCTCGACCGGACGGGTGTCGACCTGGGTGCGCCAGCGCGTGCTCGACACGCTCCATCGCTACCTGAACCCGATCACCGGCGGGCCCGACGGGACCGGCTGGCGGTTCGGAGCGCCGGTGACGGCGGCCGCGCTCGCCGCGCTCGTCGGCGACCTCGACGGGGTGACCGCGGTGGACGAGCTCACGCTGTTCGAGGTCGACCTGCGCAACGGCATCCGGCTCGGCGACGCCACCGAGGCGATCGCCCTCGACGAGCGCTCGCTGGCGCTCGGCTCCCGCCACCGGGTGGTGGTGCGCTGATGACCGATCGAGCACCAGCGGCCGCCGGCGTCGCGCTGCACCACGCACCCCCTGACCGCGCCGAGCGGTTCGGCTACGGGCGCGGCTGGCTCGTGGGGTCGATGCCCATGGTGATGCAGGAGGACGCGCTGCTCAGCCGGTTCGTCACGATCTTCGAGGAGCTCGCGTCGACGGTGCGCTACGGCGTCGACCGCTGCGACCTCGTCGCCGACGCCGCCGTCACCGCTGCACCGATGGTGCGCTACCTCGGTGGCTGGGTCGGCGCCGTCGGCGCCACGCCCGAGCTCGAGGTGAGCCGCCAGCGCGAGATCGTCCGGGTCACCGGGGCGACACTCGCATGGCGCGGGACGGCCCGAGGCGTGCGGCAGCTCCTCGAAGCGATCACCGGCGGCCCGGCTTCGGTGAGCGACGGCGGATCCGTTCGCCGAGACCCGCGGCCCGGCAAGGTTTCGGTCGGCAACGTCTCGGTCGGCAACGTCTCGGTCGGCACGGCGTCAGCCGGGTACGCGCCTGTCCAACCGGTGGTCGTACGTCTCGCGACGAGCGGGCACCTGCGAGCCGACGAGGTCGTCGCCATCGTGCGCGACGAGGTGCCCGCGCATCTCCCGATCGTCGTGCTGGTCGCGGGAGAGCTGGTCGCCGGAGAGCTGGTCGCCGGAGAACTGGTAGCGGGAGAGACGGTCGCCGGAGACCTGGCGACCGACGCACGGACGGCCGAGGTGGCCGACCGCTGGATCGGAACTGAGTCCGACGAACGCGAGGGGCGTCCATGAGCACGACATCCGAGCACGACACGACCGCGGTGCACGAGCCGACCGCGGTGCACAA
>JAYUAM010000059.1:0-6120 GCA_043741295.1 Acidimicrobiia bacterium | reverse complement strand
GTCGGTCGGCGAGTTGAGCCGCCGGTCGAACAGCACGGGGTTGAGCAGCACGGGGTTGCGCGTCCCGGCGTTGAGCCGCACGGGGTTGCGCGTCCCGGCGTTGAGCACGGTGGGCGGCGAGTTGCGGCACGGTCAGGCCGAACAGAACCTCGTCGGCGAACGTACCGTCGGGACGGCGAAAGGAGTCGGCGAGGAGGCCCTCGCGCCGGAACCCGAGTCGATCGAACAGGGCCACGCTTGCGTCGTTCCGGGCGTCGACGAAGGCGATGGCCTTGTGCACGACTGGACCGACGAGCACATCGACGACGGCAGAGACCGCTTCGTTCGCCAGCCCTCGACCGTGATGGTCGGCAGCGATGGTGACGCCGATCTCGGCGGCGTGGGGCGTGTCCGCGAGCACCTGGACGTACACGTCGCCGATGTGCACGTCGCCGATGTGCACGTCGCCGATGTGCGCGTCGTCGTCGCGCCCGTGGCCGGGGTCGTGGTAGCGGACGGCGAGCTGGCTGGCATGCCCCGGCGTCCCGAAGGGTGCGCCTGCGGCCGCAGCGATGAGGGTCTCGGCGTCGGCCACCGGGTACGGGAGGGGCCACGACTGGAACCGGGCGACGACCGGATCGGACCGGTACGCGGCCAACGTCGGCGCGTCCAGCGCGGTAAGTCGATCGATCGTCAGGCGCGCGGTACGCAGCGGCCAACAGGGATCGGGCGTGGGGGACATGGGGAGAGCGGGTCGGCCGGACCGAGACGACCCGGCCAGCCGGGCCGGGCGGCACCCGGGGCGTTGAACGCTACCGGGCCACCGCCGCGGCCGCGCGGCCGCCGGACGCTCGCGCCGAGCGGGCGCGGTCCGATCCGTTGCCGGGTCGCGGGAGGGAGCGACGTCCGGCCGGTGGCGACGGGCGGTTGGGGCGAACCGCCGTCACTAGGAGCGTGTGCACGGGACCCCGAGAAACGGAAGGCAGAGAGCCAAAGAATCCGGGCAGAACGCCCGCTCGGCGAGCACGACCGGCAGCCGGACTGGTTCGACCCATTCGGCGGCGATGACCTCGCCATCGGCGAAGGTGAACGGCCCGTCGTGCACAACGCGGTAGATGTGCCCGACGACATGCAGCGCGATGCGGTCGTCCTGCCTGCCTTCGTCCCGCCGGCCATCGTCGTCGTAGCGTCCGCCACCGAGGGGCTCGATCGACGCGTCGGTCAGCCCGATCTCCTCTGCGAGCTCCCGCCGGGCGGCGATGTCGTACGTCTCGCCAGCGGTGACCACGCCGCCGACGGCGATGTCCCACCAGCCGGGCGCGATGTCCTTGTCGAAGCTTCGCTGGTGCACCAGCAACGCGCCCGTCGTCGACTGCACGACGAGGTACACGGCCCGGTGAGGTAGCCCCCGTGCCCGCATCACCGCTCTCGTCACGACGTCGACCACCCGATCGTCGGCATCGACGACATCGACCAGCTCGTCGCCGCTGATAGATCGCGCCGGACCGTCGTCCGGGCCGTCGTTCAGGCCGGGATGCGTCACGTCGCCGGGTCCGGCACCGGCCCGAGGATCTCGACTGCGTCGCCTACGGCCACCCGACCTGGCGCGCGCACCACCAGGCCGATGCCGAGGTTTCCGTCGCGCTCGCGGTGAATGGTGCGCAGGACGTCGAGGTCGCGCTCGATGCCGTCGAACTGTGGGCGCGTGACCATGACGCAGCGGTCGATCAGTTTGACGACGTCCAACTCAGCCGACCCGATCCGCACACGGTGACCGACCAACCCGTCCTCACCGCCGCCGTCGGTGAGCAGGTTGATCCGGAAGCGGCGGGTGTCCCACGCCCCCATCGGCATCGTCGGACGGCAGCGCCGCGACGGTGAGGAGCTTCGGTTCGCGTCGGGCCGTGAGCACCAGCGCCGTGGCGCAGTCTCGGAGCGCGTACTGGCGGTCGCCGACGATGCCGTACGCCCCGATCTCGGCCGAGGCGACACGCAGACCCGGAACCGATTTCACGGGGTAGCGCCAGATGTCGGTGACCTGCATCGCGCTATCAAACCACGCACCCGGTCCGGGCCTGGACGGGTCGACGACCGGTCGCTATGACGCGGCGACACGTCTAACCTCGGCCCATGAGCCACCCGTCGTCTTCGCCCGGTGAGGTGAACCCCTCCGCCTTCGGCCACCTCCGTGACGAGGCGGCCGAGCTGCTACCCGAGGCGGTGCGCCTGCGCCGCACGTTGCATGCCCGGCCCGAGATCGGCCTGCAGCTCCCGCACACGCGCGACCGGGTCCTCGAGGCCTTGTCGCCGTTGCCTCTCACGGTGCGCACCGGCGAGCAGGTGTCGAGCGTCGTGGCCGTGCTCGAAGGGGCGAAGCCGGGGCCGACGATGCTGCTGCGCGGCGACATGGACGCGCTGCCGATGCCGGAGGACACGGGGCTGCCGTACGAGAGCATGGTCGACGGGGCGATGCACGCCTGTGGGCACGACACCCACGTGGCGATGCTCGCCGGCGCGGCCCGCCTGCTGAGCGATCGCCGTGCTGATCTCGCCGGTCGGGTGCTCTTCATGTTCCAGCCCGGCGAGGAAGGGTTCCACGGCGCCCGCTTCATGCTCGAAGAAGGGCTGCTCGACGACACGTCGCCCGACGCCAGCAGCCCGGTCACCGGTGCCTTCGCGCTGCACATCTCGACGATGGCGCGCAGCGGCGTCGTGAGTCTGCGCGGCGGTACCGCGATGGCGTCGTCCGACACGTTGCACATCGTCGTCACCGGCCGTGGCGGACACGCGTCGGCGCCGCACCAGGCGCTCGATCCGATTCCTGTCGCCTGCGCGATCGTGCAGGCGATCCAGACGATGGTGACGCGTCGCATCGACGTGTTCGATCCAACGGTCGTCACGATCGCCCAGATCACCGCCGGCACGACGAGCAACGTGATCCCCGAGACGGCCACGATCCTCGGGACGGTCCGCGCCGTGTCGGAGCGCACGCGCACGAAGGTGCACGACGAACTGCGGCGCGTCGCCGAGGGCATCGCCGCCGCCCACGACGCTCGCGTGGAGGTCGAGGTGACGCTCGGCTACCCGGTCACCGTCAACGATCACGGCTACGCCGGCCAGGTGATGCAGACCGCCACCGAGCTGCTCGGCAACGACCTCGTGCACGCCCAGCCGAACCCGGTGATGGGTGCCGAGGACTTCAGCTACGTCCTGCAGCGGGTGCCCGGCACGCTCGGCTTCCTCGGTGGATGCCTCCCCGAGCTCGATCCCCGTAGTGCCGCGCCGAACCACTCGAACCGGGTGCTGTTCGACGAGGCGGCGATGACCAACGGCATGGCCCTCTACGCGGCGATGGCCCTGCGTCACCTCGGCGCCGCATGACCGCGTTTGCTCGGGGGCGGTGCCCCCGGACCCCATCGTCGTCCGGCTCCCTGGTGGTCGCCCGGCCGACCGGTCACGAGCTGCGCTCATGACCGGCGCGCTGACGGGGCGGGTAGCGGTCATCACGGGCGGCGCGTCGGGGCTCGGGCGGGCGACGGCGCTGCGCTTCCTGGATGAGGGAGCGATGGTCGTGATCGCCGACCTGAACGTCGACAACGGGCGGGCCGTGGTCGAGGAGGCGGCCGGTGTCGGCTACCGCGACGAGCTGCGCTTCGTGCCCGCCGACGTGGCGAAGGAGGCCGACGTCGCCGGGCTCGTGGCGGCGGCCGTCGAGTCGTACGGCCAGCTCGACGTGATGTTCAACAACGCCGGGATCGGCGGCGCGTTCGGGGCGATCACCGAGCTCGACGTCGATGACTGGGACGAGACGTTCGCCGTCCTTGTGCGCGGCGTGTTCCTCGGCTGCAAGCACGCCGCGCGCCAGATGCGGGCCCAGGGGTGGGGCGGCTCGATCGTCAACACCGCCTCGATTGCCGGCCTGTCCGGCGGGGCCGGGCCACTCGCGTACTCGGCGGCGAAGGCCGCCGTCGTCAACCTCACGCGCGCCGCGGCGGTGGAGTTGGCGGCCGACCGCATCCGCGTCAACGCCATCTGCCCCGGCGCCATCGACACGCCGCTGCTGGCCCAGGGTCGCCGCAAGGTCACCGAGGACGAGCCGCGCCTGCGCTTCCAGCCGTGGCCCGACCATGGCCGCGCCGACGACATCGCCGGTGCGGCGCTGTTCCTGGCGGGCGACGACAGCCACTTCGTCACCGGCGAGGCGATCGTCGTCGATGGCGGGCTGTCGGCGGCCGGCCCGTCGGCGAGCGGGATGAGTCGCACGGCCCCGTCCGGGTTCGTCGGGATGAACCGGGGCACGACCGGCCTTCCTGCCTCGGTGCGCTCCCGGCCCGAGCCGCCCACGTTCGCCTGACCGCGTTGACCTGCCCGACCGCGCCTACGTGCCCGACCGCCTACTTGATGGCGAGCGCGTTCGGCGGGCTGGCGACCCCGTGCGGCAGGTTCAACGGTGCGGAGACGAACAGGAACTCGTAGCGGCGGTCGTCGGCGCAGTCGGCCGCAAGGGGCGAGAGCACGAACATCTCGCCGAGCGGCAGACCGAGCATCGGCAGGTAGAGGGTGTGGGTGAAGACGTCGCCCATCCGCCAGCGCTCGCCCTCGCGGATGCGGGCCACGATCTCGGGGTCGACGCCGTGCCCCGGCGGCCATGACTCGACCGACGGGTTGTCGGCGGCGATGGCCGCGATGTGCAGGTCCCACAGCAGCTCGGCGCTCCGCTCGCCGGGCGCCAACCCCGGCCAGCGCATCCCGTCGTTCTCGGCGAGTCGGGCCCGCGCGTCGGCGTCCTGCTGCTCGTACCACTCGACCCAACCGGTGTGCAGGAGCAGCACGTCGCCGACCTGCACCGTCGTGCTCTGCGCCGCCAGTGCGCCGGTGACATCCTCCGGCGAGATGGTGTCGCACTCGTCGTGACGCAACGGGCGGCCCTGCGCAGCGCGGTACCGGGCGACGTCGCAGAGAACTCCGCGTCCAGCGATGCCACGACGGGCCCAGTGGTCAACACCGTGCTCGTCGTCGGGCCGCCCGCCGTAGAAGCCGTTCGGCTCGTTCCACACGTGGCGGAAGCCGTCCCACTGCGACGACGACTGGGTGTTCCAGTCATGCAGCACGTCATCCTGATGACCGCGACCCTTGACGACCTCGTGGTGCAGGCCCGAGCGGGAGAACATCGGCGGGTCGGGCAGACCCATCGACCAGTTGAGCGAGAACACCGCGCCGCGCGTCACGAGCGCGGCGGCCGCCACCACACGTTCGGGCGTGAGCAGGTTGAGGCACCCGAAGAAGTCGGCGTCTATATCGCCGGCACCAGCCTGGCCCGGCGCGGGGTCGCCGGCGCCCCACAACCCCCAGCTGGCGCGCTGGTGTCCGACGATCGGGAGGTCCTGGTACTTCGGCAGGTCGGCCATGTCGGCACGCTAGCGACGCGGCGGCGGAGCGCCGGTCAACGCACCGCGAGACGGGCGCGGTAGGTGAACCAGAACGGGCGCGGCGTCGAGCCGAGACGACCGAGAACATCGGTGGCGAACGCCTCGACGCCGAGCACGTCATCGTCGACGCCGTGGCGCCGTAACGTCTGGTAGTCGCCCTGGCTGCGCAGCAGCTCGACGAACCGCTCGCCGTCGCCCGTCTCGGCCGATGACGAGCAGAGCTCGATGCAGTGCGTGAACCGGCCGCTGGCCGCCATCCGGTCGAGGTGCTTCCCCTTCGGCCAGTACCGCACCCCCTCGGCGATCGTCGCCGCGCTCCCGGCCTCGAACCCGCCGACGGGGTCCCCGTCGCGGTCGTCGTCAAGCGGGCGCAGGTCGTCGCTCTGGCGCGGCTTGGCCACCGGGGCGAACTGCTCGTCGTCGCGCACCGGCGCGGTCAACGTCTCGCCGGTCAGACCGGCGACCAGTCGACGCTCGTACACCGCGATCGTGTCGCGGGTCCGACCCCAACCGGACTCGGCGGTGGCGTCGCCGATCGTCGGTGGCCAGTCGCAGTCGATCGCTGCGAACACCCCACCGGGCCGCAGCAGCCGCGCAACCTCGGCGAACGTGCCGAACGGCTCCATCCAGTGAAGCGCCTGCACGGCGAGCACGACGTCGGCGCACGCGTCGGGCAGCCCGGTGTCGTCCGACCATCCCGACAGGTACCGAA
>JAYUAM010000058.1:0-2577 GCA_043741295.1 Acidimicrobiia bacterium | reverse complement strand
CCGACACGCACTCGGTGATCCTGCCCCACGCTCTGGCGCTGAACGGGCCGGCGATCCCTAACCTGCTCGGTCGGTTGTCCGCTGCGCTCGGGGTCGACCCCGATGACGCGCCCGGCGGCGTGTGGGACCTGGCCAACGCCGCCGGCATCCCGACGTCGCTCGCCGAACTCGGTCTCGCCGAGGGCGACCTCGCCGAGGCGGCCGAACGGTGCGCCGCCGAGATCACCGATAACCCGGTGCCGGTCGACCGCTCGACCTTCGACCGGCTCCTCGCCGCCGCCTGGCGCGGCGACCGTCCGTGACCGCATGAGCCGTCCCACGTTGACGTTCGACGAATGACCCGTCTCACGCTCACGTTCGACAACGGCCCGACGCCGGGCATCACCGAGCGCGTGCTCGACGCGCTCGCCGAGCATCGGGCGCCGGCGGTGTTCTTCGTCGTCGGCGACAAGCTGCGCCGGCCGGGTGCCCGTGCGCTCGCCGAGCGGGCGGTGGCCGAGGGCCACCTCGTCGGCAACCACACGCTCACCCACACGGTGCCGCTCGGCCAGCTCGAAGCCGACGGTGACCTCGACGCGATGCAGCGCGAGATCGACGGGACGCAGGCGCTGCTCGGCGACCGCCGAGCACAGCGTCGAGTGGCGTCAGGACTTCCCTGACGACTGCCGGCTCTGAGGCTCAGCCCGCTCCTGCCGCTCGGCAGCTACATGTCGATGGCGTTGCGCGTGGTTTCGACCAGCTCGGCGAAGTCGGCCAGTTCGGCCTCGTCCAGGGTGGCGAAGTAGCGCGCCATGATTTGCGAGGTGAGGGTTTCGGCATCGGCTCGAGCGGCGCGGAACTGGTCGGCGTCGGGGTAGGGGCCGGCGAAGCCCATGCGGTCGGCCCACTCGGGTCCGCTGCGCGGCGGCGCCGCGGGGGAGGCGAGCATCGCCTCCAACGGTGTCAGTCCGCAGGCCTGGATGGCGATGATGTGGGCACCGCCGCGCATCTCGCGCAGGACCTGCGCCGTGAGCGCGACGCGCTCGAACACGTCGGACGGCTGCGGAAGGGCCCGCCAGCCGGCGAACACGGCGCCGACGGTGGGCGGGGCGGCTTCGAGCACGCGGCGTCCGAGCTCGTCGAGCCGGGCCATCCGCGCCGGGTCGAACACGGCCAGCGTCTCCCGGCCCCAGTCGGTGCACTCCCTGGCGTACTCGGTGGCGATCGCGCCAGGCGTGAGCCCGGCGGGCAACGCGTTCCACGCCGCCCGCACGGCGGCGGGCGCGTGGAACGCCAGGCCGGCGGCAGCCACGTCGGCGTCGCCGTCGCCGAGAACGCCGGCCCGGCCGACGACCCAGAAGTCGTGGCCATCGCGCAGGCCCAGCTCGCGGGCCCGCGCCTCGGACTTCGGGGTGATCATCCAGCCGCGCACGAATTGCTGGATCGGCTTGAGCACGCGCTCGGTGGCGGCCGCCACGTCGGGCCGGTCGGCGATCGGGGCAGACATCACCGGGACCTCAGGCCTTGCCGACGCTGAGGGTGACCTCGCCCAGGCCGTCACCGAAGATCGCCGTCAGCGTGTCGCCCGGCCCGAACGGGATCGCCCGCACGAAGGAGCCGGAGAGCAGCACCTGACCCGCTCGCAGCGTGGTGCCGAACGAGAGCAGCTTGTTGGCCAACCACGCTACCGAGTTCACCGGGTTGCCCATCACCGCGGCGCCCGTGCCGCTCACCTCCTGGTCGCCGTTCTTGAGCAGCACGGCGCCAACGCGGCGCACGTCGAGATCGGTGAGTCGGCGCGGGTTGGCGCCGAGCACCACGAACCCGCACGACGCGGCGTCGGCGATGGTGTCGACGAGCGGCGTCGGGCCCCCGCTCTTCTGGCGCTGGTCGACGATCTCGAGACAGGGGAGGATGAAGTCGGTCGCCTGGATCACCTCGGCCACATTGATCCACGGGCCGGGCAGGTCCTTGCCGAGCACGAAGGCGATCTCGACCTCGACCTTGGCATCGTTCATCTTTGCCGGGCTCACGGTGGATCCTTCGAACACGAAGAAGTCGTCGGTGAGCGTCGCGAAGTCCGGCTCCTGGGCCCGAGCGATCGAGCGCATCGCCTTCGACGTGAGGCCTACCTTGTGGCCCTTCACGACCCGGCCGTCGGCCACCTTCAACTGCACGACGCGCTGGGCGATCGTGTAGGCGTCCTCGACGTCGGCATCGGGGTACGTCGTCGAGATCGGGTCGATCACGACGCCGCTCTTCTCCGCTCCGTAGAGCGAGGCGGCGGCGGCGTCGTGCTGTGCGGCGTTGAGCTTCATCGGTCCCCCTGGTGCGCGGTCACGGCGTGTCTAGCAGGCCCCGCCGGCTGGGCTCCTCGTCGATCCGGTCTCCGGGGCCGGGCGGCACGATGCGCCCGTCGAGCCAATCGGACACGAGCGGCCAGAAGCTCAACGATCCCTTCAGGAGCTCCCAGCCGAATGTGGCGTTCGCTGACAAGCGTTCGTACAGATCGTCGTCGGACAGGACGCGCACGATGGCCGTCGCCAACGCCGCCGGGCTCCGCTCGCGGGTGACCAGTCCGGTGAACTCGTGGATGAC
>JAYUAM010000057.1:0-6122 GCA_043741295.1 Acidimicrobiia bacterium | reverse complement strand
CGGGTACGGCCTGCGCACCGAACTCGCCGACGAAGCGCACCATGCGCGGCACTCTGGCGGCGAAGCGTGGAAGGTCGCGCTCGTCGCCGTGGTACCAGCCGAAGTACAGGTGGCTGTCGGTGCCGTCGAGCTGGGGCGGGTGGGGGACGATGCCGGAGTGGGCGATGACCGGTCGCGACGGATCGGCCTTCTCTATCGCCCGCCTCACCCAGCGGTCGAGCACCGTCTTGTTCCACGACGGAAGCTCCTGACCGACCGCGAACTTGGCGAAGGTGGGGCCGCGCTCGAACGGGGTGCCAGGCTCGATGTCAAGGGTGATCGGCTCGTTGTGCCCGCACCACAGGGCGATCGACGGGTGATGGGCGAGCAGGTCGACCATCTGCTCGGCCTGGGCCATCGCCTGACGGCGCACGCTGCGGGCGTAGCCCCACTGGAGCGGGAAGTCCTGCCACACGAGCATGCCGGCGCGGTCGGCGGCGTCGTACAGCTCGGGCCGCGTGACGTGGGCGTGGACGCGCACGAGGTCGAGCCCGGCCTCGCGGGCGAGGGTGATGTCGCGCTCGACGTCAGCCGGTGTGGCGTCGGCCAGCCGTGTGCGCGTCGGTCCGAGGTTTGCGCCCTTGACGAAAAGACGTTCGCCGTTCACCGACAGCATCCAGTTGCGCATCGCCACCTGGCGCAGGCCGGTGCGCACGGTGCGGGCGTGGCTCACCTCGTCACCGAGGTGGGCGGTGACGGTGATGGTGACGAGCGGTTGCTCGCCGAGCGACCACGGCCACCACAGGTCGGGGTCGTCGAGCCCGAAGTACCACTCGACATCGTTGACGCCGGTGGCGAGCGAGAACTCGTGCTCGACCTCGACGCGGTCGCCCATCGTCGTGCGCAGGAGCACGGTGCGCGGACCGTCGGACAGCAGGCGCGCGTGGAGGTCGACCGTCGCCCGGTCGACGGTGGCGTCGCGGCACACGACGCGCATGTGGTCGATGCGCACCGGGCCCGTGCGTTCGATCGAGACGGGCCGCCAGATGCCACCGACGTTGTCGTCGGGGTCGATGCAGTCCCAGTGTCCGAAGATGCCGGTGACCGCCCGCTTGGCCTTCAGCTGCTTCTGGCGCTGGTTCGACACCTCCACGCCGAGCACGTGCTCACGGCCGAGGCGGGCGAGGTCGGTGACGTCGTAGGCGTGGGGCGCGAAGTAGCCCTCCTGATCGCCGAGGTAGGCGCCGTCGAGCCACACGTCGGCCTGGTAGAAGACACCGTCGAGCACGACCCACTGGCGGGCGCCAGCCGGACCGGCGTCGAGCTCGAAGCGGGTGCGGTAGATGAGCGGGCCGTCGCTGTCGGCGAACGCCGGGGTCGAACGCCAGTGACCCGGGACCTCGATCGGCTCCCACCGCTCGTCGTCGAACTCGAGGCCGAAGGCCACCCGGCGCAGGTCGTCGTCGGCCAGCGCCGCCCGCCAGCTCCCCGAGAGATCCATCGCCGGCCGACACTAGCGGCGCGGTCCCCGGGCCGGCCGGGCCAGGGGAGGTTCGGGCCAACCGGGTCTGCTGGAACCGGGTCAGATGGTCTGTCAGAACGTGGTTGGATACCCTGCTAAAGCATTGGTAGATGAGCTGCTAGAACATGAACTACCTGGTCGGGGCGCTGGGGTGATGAGGTAACCGCTTACGTTCCTCGCCTCCTCGACACCGTGCTCGAGGCGGTCTTGCGTGAGCTGCCAGCGGTCCTCGTCTTCGCGAGCGCGGCTCCGGGAAGACCGCGACGGCGCGGCGTCACGCCCTCGACGTTCCGGCTCGATCGTCCCGAGGTCGCCCTCGCTGTCGCTGCCGATCCGGACGTGGCGTTGGCTCAGTTCGATGGCCCGTTGCGATCGACGAATGGCAGTTGGTGCCCGAGATCCTCGGCGCCGTCAAGCGCGCCGTCGACGAAGGTGCCGCTGCCGGTCGCTTCATCCTCACCGGGCGAGCCAGGCGGATCTGACCGCGGCCGGTTGGCCAGCCACCGGGAGAGTTGTGCGGCTCGCGCTGATGCCGATGTCAGCGCGAGCTGGAGAGCTGCACCGCAGACGCCGGACCGTTGCAGCGAATGTTCGTCGGCCAGATGGCGAGTGCGCGCCCCGCACATCCAGCGGTCGACATCGCCGGTTACGTCGAGCGTGCCCTGCGGGGCGTCTGCCGGGAGCCACGGTGGCGGCGTCCGAGGCCGGTCGACAACGTTGGCTGGCGGGTTACGTCGATCAGCTTGTCGCTCGCGACGTGCCACTGGCCGGAGGTCGGCGAGATCCGGTGCGACTTCGGCGGTACCTGCGGTCGATCGCGGCGAACCTGGCCGGCGAGGTCGAACTGAAGTCGCTGATCGATGCCACGAACCTCGACCGATCGACGGCGCTCGCCTACGACGACGTTCTCGAACACCTGCTGATCACCGAGCGACTTCCCGCGTGGTCGACGAACCGGCTCGCGACGAACGCATCACCTTCGCGCCGATCTCGTCGCTCTGGAGCGGCCGACCGGTCGCCCAGCCGTCCGCCGCGTCAGTAGCTCTCCCCGGACTCGCCTGAACTGTCCCGGATTGAAGACGCATAGGTCTCCAATCCGGGACAGTTCCGACCCCGCCGGAGACCCAGCGTAAGCGACGGCGCAGCTGGGTCAGATCAGATCAGATCAGATCAGATCAGATCAGATCAGATCAGATCAGATCGGCTCAGGTGCGGCTCGGGTCCGGCTCAGGTTGGTGAGGTGGGCGGCGGCTTCGGGGCCGCAGAGCTCGACCAGTTCTTCGGCCATCGCCTGCACCATCGGCCGGTCGCCCACGAATGCCTCGGGTACCTCGGTGCACCACCAGGCGGCCGGCGTGTCGCCCCAGTCCCCGGTGGTCCATCGGCGCAGGGTGAGCACGGTCCGGCCCTCGTCGTCGTGGTGCTCGTCGATGCGCACGGGCACCTGCCAGCACACGTTCGGCTTCCAGTCGACGTAGCTCTCACCCATGGCGAGTGCGCCGAGGTGCAGCGCGCACCCGGCACCGCCGGCGAACCCGGGTCGGTTGAGGAAGATGCACGCACCGTCGACGACCGCCGTGTTGGAGTGATCGTCGTCGCGGTAGAAGCCGTGGGGGGACGCTGCCGCCGTATCGCGGTGCTGCCAGAGGCCGTCGGGGATGCACAGCGCGTGGGCGGCGAGGTTGAGGATCTCGCTCTCGTCGGTCAGCTCGGCGCCGACCGAGCAGCAGCCGTGCTGCAGGTGGGCTGCCGCCGGCCCGTCGATGCTCTGGCAGCCCCGCCCCCAGATGCACGTCCACGGCGACGACAGGAAGCCGACGTCGGCCACCCAGCGCGTGCCCTCGGACTCGTCGAACGTCACCCAACGCTCGTCAGGGATGCGCGGTGCGTCGTCCATCACCCCATCCTGGTCGACGAGGCCCGGCCATCGCGCCCTTCGATTTCGGCGTAGCCCGAGCACGTACAACGTGCACGGCTAACGCCGGAACCGGAGTGCAGGCCCGCTGGGCGGATCGGCGATGGCCGGCGGTAGGGTCGAACCCATGTCGAACCGCCCCGCCACCCTCGGTCAGCTGCGTGCGTCGGGCTGGGTCTCGCGCCCGGTGAAGGAAGAGATCCGGGCCAACGCCGTGCGGCGCATCGTGGGCGGCGAGCCGCTGTTCGACGGGGTTCTCGGCTTCGAGCAGACGGTGATGCCGCAGCTGGAGAACGCCCTCCTGGCCGGGCACGACGTCATCTTCCTCGGCGAGCGTGGGCAGGCCAAGACGCGCATCATCCGCAGCCTCACCGGCCTGCTCGACGAGTGGATGCCGATCGTCACCGGCAGCGAGATCAACGACGATCCCTACAACCCCGTATCCCGCCATGCCCGCGATCTCGTGCGTGAGCGCGGGGAGGACACGCCGGTCGACTGGGTGCACCGTGACGAGCGCTCCGGCGAGAAGCTCGCCACGCCCGACACCTCGATCGCCGACCTCATCGGCGAGGTCGACCCGATCAAAGTCGCCGAGGGCCGCTACCTGTCCGACGAGCTCACGTTGCACTACGGCCTCGTGCCGCGCACGAACCGCGGCATCTTCGCGATCAACGAGCTGCCCGACCTCGCCGAACGCATCCAGGTCGGCCTGCTCAACGTGCTCGAAGAGCGTGACGTGCAGATCCGCGGCTACAAGATCCGCCTCCCGCTGGATGTGCTGCTCGTGGCGTCGGCGAACCCCGACGACTACACGAACCGTGGCCGCATCATCACCCCGTTGAAGGACCGCTTCGGTTCGCAGATCCGCACCCACTACCCGCTCACCATCGAGACCGAGATCGCGATCATGCGCCAGGAAGCCCGGCCGGCGTCCATCCCTACCGGCGACGGTGCCGACGTGCAGGTGCGCATCCCGGCCTACATGGAGGAGATCGTCGCCACACTGTCGCACCTCGCCCGGCAGTCGAGCCAGGTGAACCAGCGCTCGGGCGTGTCCGTACGGCTCAGCGTGTCGAACCTCGAGGTGATGTCGGCCAACGCGGTCCGCCGCGGGCTCCGCCTGGGCGAGCGCGATGTCGTGCCGCGCATCTGCGATCTGGACGCGCTGCCGGCGGCCACGAGCGGCAAGATCGAGATCGAGTCGCTCGACGAAGGGCGCGACGGCGCGATCGTCGACAACCTGCTCAAGGCGGCGGTTCTCACGGTGTTCAAGTCGCGCGTGTCGCCGAGCGAGGTGCGTGATGTGGTCGGCGCGTTCGACGAAGGGCTGGTGGCCCACACCGGTGAGGACCTGACGGCGAGCGACGAGGCGGCCCTCGTCGCCCAGGTGAGCGCGATGCGCCCGACCGTGCTCGGCCTGACCGACGGCGACGAATCTCCGGCGGCCGTCGCCAGTGCGGTCGAGTTTGTGCTCGAAGGTCTGCACCTGTCGAAGCGCCTGAACAAGGATTCGGCCGGCTCCAAGGCCACCTACCGCAGCCGCGCCTGAGATCTCGTTCGACGTCCGCTTCGCTTTCGTCTCGCTCGATTGCGCCTCGTCGCTGGCGCTTCCCTCGGCGCCGCGCTTGACTCGGGTGTCGTGAGTGACGAGCTGGCTAACCTATTCGCGAACAACCGGGTGTGGGCGGCGCGCACCGAGGAGCGTGAGCCCGGGTTCTTCTCGCGCCTGCAGGGTCAGCAGGCGCCCGAGTACCTGTGGATCGGTTGTGCCGACAGCCGGGTGCCGGCCAACGAGCTGGTCGGACTGTTGCCGGGCGAGCTGTTCGTGCACCGCAACGTCGCCAACGTCGTCGCCCACTCCGACCTCAACGCGCTCTCGGTCATCCAGTTCGCCGTCGATGCGCTGCGGGTGAAGCACATCATCGTCGTCGGCCACTCGAACTGTGGTGGTGTCGACGCCGCGCTGCACGACCGACGTCTCGGGCTGGTCGACAACTGGATCCGTCACGTGAAGGACGTCCACCACCAGCACGAGGCGTTGCTCACGCGCATCGAGCCCGAGCGTCGCGTCGACGCGCTCTGCGAACTGAACGTGCTCGAACAGGCGCGCAACGTGTGCTCGACCACGATCGTGCAGGACGCGTGGGCCCGGGGCCAGCCGCTCGTCGTGCACGGCTGGGTGTACGGGTTGCACAACGGCCGCCTGGCCGACCTCGGAATGACCGCGGCCGACCCGACCGCCATGCCCCATGCCTACGACGCCGCGCTCGCCGGCATCGGGGCCCGCTACCAGGCCGTGGCGAGCACCTGAGCGCTCTCGCGCCCGTCGCGATCGCGGTCGAACACGCCCCACGGCAGGCGGACACCGGTGTCGGGCTCGTAGCCGTCGATCGCGCAACGATGGAAGTAGCCGCGCACGTCGATGCCGTCGTGGCGGGCGGCGCGCAGTTGATCGAACGTCGTGCGGATCACCTCGCAGCGGTGGTCGTCGTCGTCGGTGCCGACGCCGTGCGAAGCGACGATGAGCGGCCGTCCCGGTAGCTCCTCGGCCAGGCGGTGCAGAGTGTCGGCGAACCCGTCGATCCACGGCTGGCGGGCACCGGCCGGGTAGGGCGTCGTCGAACCGTCGCCGGCGACCGTGAACGCGCCGGCGTAGGTGAAGCCGACCAGGTCGGCCGAGTCGCGCAGCTCGGGCACCTCGATCGT
>JAYUAM010000056.1:0-2581 GCA_043741295.1 Acidimicrobiia bacterium | reverse complement strand
TTCCCAATCCCCAAGTCAGCGTGAGCGTCGTTCCGGTGCTCGACCGCACGATGCTCCATTGCCCCGTGGTGCCGAAGACGGCAAGGTCCGTCTTGCCGTCGCCGTCGTAATCGGCCGGGACGGGAATCGCGCCGCTGCCGCCGAGCGTCACCGTCGTGGTCGTGCCCGTGCCCGACGGCCGGATCGTCCACAGACCCGTGGCGGCGTGATTGATCGCCGCGTCCGTCTTGCCGTCGCCGTCGTAATCCCCCGGTACCGGCACGTCGCCGCCGCTGCCGACAGTCACACTCGTGGTCGTGCCCGTGCTCGAGCGCCGCCACGTCCACTGGCTGGTGGTCGCGTGATAGACCGCGAGATCCGTCGACCCGTCCCCGTCGTAATCCCCGGGCACCGCGACATCCCCGCGCGTCCCCACGGTGGCCGTCGTCGTCGTGCCCGTGCTCGACCACCGCAGCGTCCACAGCGCCGTCGCCGGATGGTAGATCGCCACGTCCGTGATGCCGTCCCCGTCGTAGTCCCCCGGCGCCGGCACATCCCCGCTCCCGCCGAGTGACACGGTCTGGGTCGTCCCCGTGCTCGACAGCCGGATCGTCCACTGCCCCGTCGACCGCCGATACGTGGCGATATCCGCCCGCCCGTCGCCGTCGTAGTCGCCGGGCACCAGCACGTCCCCGGGTGCCCCCCACGCCAGCCCCGTGCTCGTCGTGAACGCGGCACGCGACTGCAGCGTGTACCACGCGCTCGTGCTCGCCCGGTACACGGTCAGATCGGACTTGCCATCGCCGTCGAAATCGCCCGGCACCGCGCGGCCGGACGTCACCGTCCACGTGAACGACTGCGTCGCGGTCAGCGCGCCATCCGACACCATCACCGTCACGTCGAACCGTCCCGCGCCGGACACGGTCCCGGTAATCGCGCCGGTCGACGGGTTCACCGTGAGTCCCGCGGGAAGATTCGTCGCGCTATAGGTGACCGCGGTGCCGTCGGGATCGCTGCCCACGAGCGTCAGCGCTACGGCGGCGCCCCGCACGCTCGCCTGCCCGCCCGGGTTGGTCAGCACCGGCGCGCGATTCGCGGCCGTCACCGTCCAGGTGAAGGTCGCGCTCGCCGTCAGCGTTCCGTCCGAGACCGTGACCGTCACCGTATACGCGCCGGGACTGCTCGACGCCAGCGTCCCCGCGATGATTCCCGTCGTCGCATTCACGCTGAGACCCGCCGGCAGGCCCGTCGCGCTGTACGTCAGCGGATCGCCGTCCGGATCGTTCGCCACAACCGCCAGCGACACCGCCGTCGTGGCGGAACTGGTTTGATTCGCCGGCACCGTCACCGTCGGCCCCTGATTGGTGTCCCGGAACGCGACCAGTTGCACGATCCAGGGCATCGGCGACCCCAGGATCACGGATGCGCTCTGCACACCCGCCGTGGCTACCGTGACATCCTCAACCAGGCTGCCCGACGCGGTCGCCAGCCGCGTCGTATAGCCGGCCCCAGCCGACGCCACCGCTCCCGGCGCGAACGACGCCGCCATCAGCAAATCGCGCGCATAGCTGGTGACGATCGGGCCGGTCGAGGCCAACGCGCCCGTCCCCGAGGCGCCTCCCGCCGCATCCACCACGTTGGCTGGCTCAATGCCTAGATATTCCGCCAGCCGCACGTCCAGCAGCGTGACCGCCGCCGTCCACGTGATCGTGACCGTATTCGCTCCAGCCGCCGCGCTCGCCACATTACTGGCGGCATACACCGCCTGGGTGCCCACACCAGCCGCCGAGATCGGCGGGCCCGTGCGCACGTAGACGTTGCCTGCGCTGTCGGTGACCGACGCCACCTCGGCTCCAGTCGTCTCCTGCCAGGCGACGACGACTACGTTCAGATCGCCGGCGCGCTGCGCCGACACGTACGGCACGGCGGCGGTCGTCCACGTGCCGTTCCGCGACGCGGAATTCGCCTGTATGAAATGCACGCGCCCCGCCGGCACCTCGAGCACCGTCCAGGTGAACGTTCCCGTTCCCGACACACCAGCTGCGGTAGCAAATGCCGTTACCGGGTACGTTCCCGCCGTCGATGCCGCTCCGGTGATTCGGCCTGTCGCCGCGTCGATCGTCATCCCAGGCGGCAGCCCCGTCGCGCCATATGTGATGGCGGGGCCGTCCGCAAGGGTCGCGCTGAACTTCAGGACGACGGCGGTACCGGTGACGGTGGTGACGTTGTCCACCGGCGCCAGCGTCGGTGCCGACGCGGTGACCGTTATGGCGACTGTGCGGGTGGCGGTGACATAGTTCGCGGCGTCGGTCGGCGTAAACGTCACCGACAGCGTCTGCGCCCCGGCATTCAGGACTGCGCCGAGTGCCGGGCTGTAGACGAACGTTCCGGGGACGCTCGCGCTGGCATCGAGCTGCGTCGCGCACAGCGCCGTCCCGTAGGTGATCCCCGCCGGTGTCGCCCAGCTAATCGTCGGCGTCGCCTTCGTCACCGTGATCGACACGGTGGCGGTCGCCGGCGTGTAATTCGCCGCATCCGTCGGTGTGAACGTCACCGACAGCGTCTGGCCCGCACCGGCGCTCAGCACCGCGCCGAGCGCCGG
>JAYUAM010000055.1:0-2584 GCA_043741295.1 Acidimicrobiia bacterium | reverse complement strand
ACCGGTGGCATCGTGCCCACCGCCGGCACGGGCACGGTGGCACCCGTCGACGTGGTCGCGCCGTTCGATGCGGTCGCGCTGTTCGAGGCCGTCGTAGCGTCCGGGTTCGGGGTGCCGGCGGCCGTGGAACCGGGCGATGTCACGGTCGCCGCCGCGGCGTTCGCGGTCGTGGCGCCCGGGCCCGTCGTCGGGCTCGTAGCGCCGGAGCGCACCGTTGCGGCGCTCGCGCCCCCGGCCGGGTTTGGTGCGCACGCCGAGATCAGGGCCAGCGCGGCGGCGACGGCGGCGACGCGTGCGGCCGCCGGCCGTCGACGGGGTTGGCTCGTGCCGCGCCCCATCGTTGCTCTCGTCCTCGTCACGGCCCGTGCGACCTCTCGCCCCTCGAATGTCGGCCGCCATCTTGGCCGATGGGGGATCGCTCCGCCGGCATCGCTAAAGTTGACCAATCAGGTCAAGATTCCGACATCGGGCACGACGTGCCGGAACGCCGCGCTCGTCGCCGTACCCTGCTCGGTCTGGCGCGATGACGCTGCTCGTCGTGGCCGTCGTGGGCACGATCTCGGCGCTCGTCGCGTCGTGCGGCGGCGGTGGGCGACCGTCGGCCGGGCCCGGGGGAACGACCGCGTTGCGGCTCGGGTTCTTCCCGAACATCACGCACGCGACGGCGCTGGTCGGCGTGCGCGAAGGCATCTTCGCCCGTGAGCTCGGCCCTGCCGTCACGCTCGAGCCCAAGACGTTCACGGCCGGCCCGTCGGCGGTCGAGGCGATCTTCTCGGGCGCGCTCGACGCCGCGTACCTCGGCCCGACCCCCGCCGTCACTGCGTACGTCCGCTCGCACGGCAAGGCGATCCGCATCGTGTCGGGTGCGGCGTCGGGTGGGGCGTTCCTCGTCGTGCGGCCCGACGTCGCGTCGGTCGCCGACCTCGCCGGGCGAAAGGTGGCCTCGCCCCAGCTCGGTGGCTCGCAGGACGTCGCTCTGCGCTCCTGGCTGAAGACGCAGGGTCTGCGCACGAACATCTACGGCGGCGGTGACGTGTCGATCGTGCCGCAGGACAACGCGCTCACGTTGCAGACGTTCCGCAGCGGCGCCATCGCCGGCGCGTGGGTGCCGGAGCCATGGGCGACCCGGCTCGTGCTCGAGGGCGGCGGCAAGGTGCTCGTCGACGAGCGATCGCTGTGGCCGGGGGGCGGGTACGCCACGACGCAGCTCGTCGTGTCGACGCGCTACCTCGAGGCACACCGTGACATCGTGCGGCGTCTCCTCGTCGGGCACGTGACCGCCGACGCGTTGGTGCATGCCGACCCGGCCCGCGCGCAGCGGGCGGCGAACGACGAGATCGCCGCGGTTGCCGGCAAGCGGCTGAGTGCCGCGGTGCTCGCCGCATCGTGGAAGCACCTCACGTTCACGAACGACCCGATCGGTCCGTCGCTGCGCACCGTGGCGGCCGAGGCCGTCGGTCTCGGCCTCCTTGACGGCGCCCTCGTCGAGCGCGCCCGGCTCGCCGGCATCTACGACCTCTCGCTGCTCGACGAGGTCCTGCGCGCCCGGGGCGAGCCCCCTATCGACCCCGGTTGACACGACGGGTCCGCTCGGCCGAGCGACGTGATGTCGCCGCCGCACCGGTTGACCGATCGACCGTCCGGGCCTATTGTCGATAAAGTTGACCGGTTAAGTCAGCTATTGGTCCGGCGCCTCGCCCTCGCCCTCGCTCCAGCCCACCCCGCCCCGCGAACCCGGAAGTCCGAACGCCATGACCGTGCTCGCCGATCTCCGCCGGCCCGAGGCCGATGTCCTCACCCGGCCATCCGTCGCCGTGCGCATCGACTCGGCGTCGAAGCGGTTCGGCCACGGGCCGGGCGCGGTGCTGGCGCTCGATCGGCTCGACCTCACGGTCGCCGCCGGCGAGTTCGTGTGTCTGGTCGGCGCCTCGGGCTGCGGGAAGACGACCCTGCTCAACCTCGTCGCCGGGCTCGACCGGCCGACCGCCGGCCAGGTCGTTCTCGGCGACGGCCTGCGGAGCGCCGTCATGTTCCAGGAGGCGGCGCTGTTCCCGTGGCTCACCGTCTCGCGCAACGTCGAGCTGGCGCTGCGGCTGCGGGGTGTGGCGCGCCGTGATCGCCGGGCGAAGGCGCTCGATCTGCTCGAGCGTGTGCATCTCGGCGGGTTCGCCGACAAGCGCCCACACGAGCTCTCCGGCGGCATGCGCCAGCGCGTAGCGATGGCCCGCGCCCTCGCCCAGGATGCCGACGTGCTCCTCATGGACGAGCCGTTCGGCGCGCTCGACGCCATGACCCGCGACCTTCTGCACGACGAGCTTGAACGCATCTTCCTGGCGACGGGCCTCACGGTCGTCTTCGTCACGCACAACGTGCGCGAAGCGGCCCGCCTGGCCGATCGCATCGTGCTGCTGAGCAGCCGGCCCGGCCGCGTCGCCGCCGAGTTCCCGGTGGAGATCGAACGGCCCCGACGCATCGACGGTCGCCAGGTGTCCTCGCTCGCCGCCCACGTCACCGACCGGCTGCGGGCCGAGGTGCGCAGGCATGCGCACGGGGACGATGGCGCGCGCAGGCATGCGCACGGGGA
>JAYUAM010000054.1:0-2585 GCA_043741295.1 Acidimicrobiia bacterium | reverse complement strand
CTGGCATCACCGGCCTGACGATCGACGACGCGACCGACTGGGTCGAGGTGGCGGAGCTCGTCACCGAAAGCCACCGGCTGTGCGCGCGGCATCGTCGGCGCTCTCGATGACGTTCGCCGGGATTCGCGGTGGCCATCGTCCGTCGTTCGCTGGCCGCTATGCTGCGCTCGACGTACGCGAGTACTTCCGTTGAGCCGCTTGCTTGGACACACCCAGCATCAGCCCGATCTCCGACCATGACCGCTTGGCCCGACGCGCGTCGTGGACTGCGGCGCGCAACTCGGACTCGATCGTCTCTTGCTGTTCGGCCAGCACGGCAAGACGCTTGAGGGCCGTGGTGTCGCGCACGACGAGGAGCGTGGGGTCGACGTCGTCCGCCCAGCGAGTGAGAGCGGCGGCCCGGTCGCTCCGGGAACGGTTTGTGGTCACGGCCAGACCTCGAGGAACTTCGCCCGTGCGGGCATTGCGTGGATGATTGCCTCACCGTTCTCGTCCACGACCACCCCGACCTCGAGTGGATGACCATCGAGTCCCGGTCCGATGTACATCGTTACGGCGTCGTCGTCAGTTGCGAAGGCGATCGTGTGTCGTCGGTAGGCGTGGAGCATGTCGTCGTCTGTGACACCGTGCCGTCGTGCACTGAGCTCGATGTCCACCTGCCAAGGGTAGATGCATCCGACTCGATCGTCAACACATGTTGACGAGCGCTGCACCGCGGCTCGCCCGGGACGAGGCGCCCGGGGCGGCGCCGCGCGCTCAGCTGCTGATCTACGCCAACACCGACCTGCGCAACCCGCTGCGCGTCCAGGGCGAGGCCTATGCCGCCCGCCTCGCCGCGGCCGGCGTGGCGACCGTGGTGCGCCGTGAACCCGGCATGGTCCACAACTTCCTTCTCTGGGACCTCGTGTCACCGGCCTGTGCCGCAGCGGCCGACCGCGTCGCCGACGACCTCGCCACGCAGCTCGCCGCCGAGGCGACGGCGCGGCAGGCGCCTCAGACGTAGTAGCGGAAGAGCACCTCGGCGACGCAGCTCGGCTTGGTGGCACCCTCGCATTCGAAGGTGTACTCCATCGCCACCTGCACGCCGCCGGCGACGTCGTCGACGCTGAGCAGCTTCGCCCCGAGCCGGAGGTTCGAGCCGACCAGTACCGGCGAGGGGAACCGCACCTTGCCGGCGCCGTAGTTCACGCCCAACTTCGTGCCCGTGACGTGGAGGATTTCCGGCCCGAGCGACGGGCCGAGCGAGAGCGTGAGGTAGCCGTGGGCGATCGGCCCACCGAAGGGCGATTCCTTCTTGGCCCGCTCGACGTCGATGTGGATCCACTGGTGGTCGCCCGTGGCATCGGCGAACTGGTTGACCTGTTCCTGCGTGATCGTCACGTACGGGCTGTAGCCGAGGTGCTCGCCGACGTGGGCCTTGAGGTCGTCGATGGACATGGTGAGGGTCATGGCCGTGATCTTGCCACCGCAGGCTCGCCATGCGAGAACGAGCCGGTGAGCGGCTGCAGCGGCGTGACGTTGCGGTGGTGCTGGTGGTCGGGCCGCTTCGTCGACGTCGCCCGGTTGACGACGGGGTTCAGGATCGAGGAGAAGATGCGCCGGTCCCACGGCGACATGTTCGGCGGCGATCCGTGCACCATCGTGTCGCCGAAGATCAGCCCGGTGCCGGCCGGACCCTTCGGGCACACGAGCCCGCCGCGCTCGGCGAGCGGGCGGACGACGTCGGGCGCGACGGTCCACAACGGGTAGCTCGTCGTCACGGTATCGAGCGCCGTCGGCGCCGGGCCGTCGAGATGCGAGCCGGGTATGAACACGAGCGGCCCGTTGAACTCCGTGACCTCGTCCAGGAAGATGTGGAGGTTCAGGGCGAGCGGCTCGGGCACGCCGTCCTCGTGGTGGTGGGTGGCGAAGTCGTAGTGCCACTGCCACTGCTCGCCGGTGAAGGCCTCCTTGGCGTTCACCTTCACCTGCTGCACGTACAGCTCGTCGGTACCGAGGATCTGCCGGGCCGGGAGCACGAGGCGCGGGTCGCGAACCAGGCGGGCGAACAGGTCGTCGCGCAGGTGGAGGGCCATCGCGGTGCGGACGACATCGCTCGCCCGCTCGCGGAAGTTCTCGGGGCGCCGCTCGGCGAACAGGCGCGGCAACCGGTCGGTGATCGCCGCGACCTCGTCGCGGGTGAACAGATCGGGCAGGACGAGGAGCCCGTCGCGGTGGAACGTCGCCAACTGGTCGGCGGTGAGCAGCACGCGGTCAGGCTACGCCGCACCCGCCGCACCCGCCGCACCCGCCGCACCCGCCGCACCGGCCGGCAGGGCTCACCGCGTGTTGCCCGTGTGGCCGAGGCTGTAGCGCCCCGGTTGCGGCCACACGCACAGCCCGTGCGGCTCCTTCGACGTCGGGATGCGCTTGATCAGCGCCCCGGTCGCCGTGTCGAACACGTAGACCTCGCTGTCGTAACGGCCCGAGAGCCACAGCTTCGTGCCGTCGGCGGACACGTCGCCCATGTCGGGCGAGCCGCCGTTCGGGATCGTCCACGTCGCTCGCACCGCGTCGGTCTTCGGGTCGATCACCGAGACGCTGCC
>JAYUAM010000053.1:0-2586 GCA_043741295.1 Acidimicrobiia bacterium | reverse complement strand
GTTGAAGTCCTCGAGGCGGCGCCGGGCATCCTGGAAGGTCGACTCGGTCAGGAGCGTCGCCACGGCGGGGTCGGCGTCGACGCTCTTGGCGTCGAACGAGTGGACGGCCAGGGCGTTGGCGATCTTGATCATGCTCTGACGCACCGTGGTGGCGTCGGCGTGCGCGGCGTCCGGCGCGACGTCGGCGAGCGCGCTGGCGGTGGCCACCTGGTCGTCGAGCGCCTTGCGCAGCACGACCGGATCGGTCACGGCGCCCGGGGTCGAGAACGGGTCGAAGGCCGCCTCGTTCTGGTGGACGACGTCGCAGTACTTCTCCACCGCCGTCGGCTGCGGCGCGCACGCCGACATGACCAGGAGCACGACGCCGGTCGTCATCGAGCCGAGAGTTCGAGCCGACGGTCGATAACTGGGCACGACGCCGATGTTACGTCGGCCGCGATCGGCCGCTACAGCACGAGCGAGACACCCGGCCCGCTGAACTGACCCGGGTTGAAGACGTCCACGTCTCCAACCCGGGTCAGTTCGGCTCGACGGACCATGGGAGCAGGGCCCGGCCAGGACGCTCAAGCGACGGTGGAGGCGATCCAGCTGGCCCACAAGCCGCCGTAGACACCGTTGCGAGCGACCAGCTCGTCGTGGGAGCCGTGTTCGACGAGGCGACCCCGGTCGAACACGAGGATCTCGTCAGCGCGCGCCGCGGTCGACAGTCGGTGGGCGATGGTGACCGACGTGCGGCCCCGGGCGAGGCTCTCCAACGCTCGGGCCAGCCGGGCCTCGGTGGCCGGGTCGACCGCCGAGGTCGCCTCGTCGAGCACGAGGCACGCCGGGTTGGCGACGTAGGCGCGGGCGAGGGCCACGAGCTGCCTTTCCCCGGCCGAGAGGTGCTCGCCGCGCTCGCCGACCTTCGTGTCGAGCCCGTCGGCGAGGCCGTCGACCCAACCGTCGATGCCGAGCTCGGTGAACGCCAGCCACACGTCGTCCCGGTTGGCGCCGCGACGACCGAAGCGCACGTTCTCGACGATCGTCGTGTCGAACAGGAACGGTTCCTGCGGCACCATCACGAGATGCTGGCGCAGCGACGCCATCGACACGGTCCGCAGGTCGCAGCCGGCCACCAGCACCGCTCCGGCGGTCGGGTCGGCGAGCCGGGTCAGCAGGCGGGCGAGGGTCGTCTTGCCCGAGCCGGTCGCGCCGACCACCGCCACCGCGCGCGACGGGGCGATCTCGAACGTGACGTCGACGAGCGCGGGCGCGGAGTCCATGCCGCTCGCGCCGGCCGCCAGGCGTGATCGGTAGCGGAACGAGACGTCGCGCACCGAGATCGACGGTGGGCCTGCGGGCAGGTCTACGCCGTCCGGCGGATCGACGATCTCGATCGGCGTGTCGAGCAGCACGAGCACCCGCCGCCAGCCCGCCACGGCCGTCTGGGTCTGGTCGAGGATCTCGGTGAACTCGGCGATCGGCTCGAGGAAGCGGTAGGCGAGAAAGATGAAGCCGACGAGAGCCCCCGTCGTCAGACCCGAGGCGGGTCCTCGGGCGACGCCGACGGCGACGAGGGCGGCGATCGTGAGCACCGAGAACACCTCGCCCGAGGGGAACAGGAACGCCCCGATCGTGCCGGCGCGGATGGCCGTGCGGGTATGCGTGGTCACGGCCTGCTCGAAGCGTTCGCCCATCGCATCACCGGCGTCGTAGGCGCGCAGCACTGCGGCCCCGGATACCAGCTCAGAGGTGAGCGAGAGCAGATCGGCGTTCGTCTCCCGTGTCTGGGCGTACGCGGCGACCAGGTGGCGCTGGATCGCCCGCAACACGAGAAACAACGGTGCCGCCACGACCAGCGCGACGACGGCGAGCACGGGGTCGTAGACGAACATCACGACGGCGACGGCGATCATCAGCGCCCCGTCGAGCAGGTAGGCGATGCCTCCCCACGAGAAGAACTGCGACATCGTCTCGATGTCAGAGGTGACGCGGGCGACGAGCGCCCCGCGCCGCTGCTCGTCCTGGTCGGCGAGGCTCAACGCGTGCACGTGGGCGAACGCGCGCGTTCGCAACGAGCAGAGCGTGTTCTCCGCCTGGTTGGCAAGGCGCATGACGGCGGCGCGGTTCGCGAAGGTCGCGATCAGCAGCGTCGCCGCCCCGATCAGGCAGAGGATCGTGACGTAGCCGAGGCGTACATCGCCGGCCTTCAAGCCCTTGTCTATCGCCAACGTGATGAGGATCGGGATCACTATTCGTCCGGCCGTACCCAGGAAGGCGAGGGCGACAGTGCCCCCCAGCCCCGTCCGCAGCTCGGGGCTCGTACGCCAGCCGGTGCGCAACGTGTCCATGACCCGCACCCGCTCCGTGCCGTCGACCACGCCGATCTCACCCACGACGACCCCCCACGGAATCGTCGTCCGGCATCTCGCCAGTGTGCAGATCCGTCTCCCGCTCCGACTCGCCGACCACCGCAAGGCCGGGCGACACGAGCGTGGTGCCGCGCTGGCGGTCGCGCTCGTAGGCCTCGACGAGGTGACGGTACGACGCCACGGTGGCGAGCAACTCGTCGTGACGCCCGTGGGCGGTCACCCGTCCATGTTCGAG
>JAYUAM010000052.1:0-2596 GCA_043741295.1 Acidimicrobiia bacterium | reverse complement strand
GTTGCGCGACCGGGTCGTCGATCTGCGGCTCGAAGTCGTCGATTCCGAGAGGCGTCATGGCCAGAGCGTACGACGCGCCGGCGAATGGTTCACAGGCGACACGCACCGGTCGCCGGGAAGTTGGCGCTTAGCGGGCCGGGGCAGGGCCCGGTCACCGCAAGAGGGCGACGAGCAGGCCGACCAGCGCGCCGTGGTAGGCGACGATGACGGCGACGGCGAGCAGCCGGGAGGCACGGACGAAACGGTTCCACGCGAGCATCGAGTCGCTCACGAAGAAGAGCAGTGCACCTCCGAGACCCCACCAGCCGCCCCATGACGCCGCGACGAGCACCATCGCCGAGATCGTGACGATGTAGGCGACCACCGGCGCGAGCAGCCGTCGATGCGTGCGTCGCACGGCGGCGAGCACCCTCGGGGCGACGAACCCCCATCCGGCCCCGACGGCAGCGACACCGAGAGCGACCCGCACGCCGGTCGCCGCGTGACCCGGAGCCGACCGCACCTGCGTCAACCCGATGATGAAAGCGACGTGGCCGACCAGGAACGCGGCAAGGCCGGCGACGAACTGATCCGACGGCAGCATCAGCAGCACGTCGCCAGCGAGACAGCCGACGAGCGCCGCCACCCACCAGACCCGCGCACCGGCGTGGGCTTCGTGGCCGACGAGGGCGATCATGAGGAGCGCCCCGCTGACGACCGGTTTCGTCCACCAGTTCAGCCGCACGTTGGCGGCCCGGTGAGCTTCCCAGTTCGCCAGCGCGGCGAGCGCCGCCACGACGGAGAGCACGACGACGACGGCGCTCATCGACGGACCGACAGGACCGCAACGGCAGCGCCCACGACGCCCACGACGCCCACGACGCCCACGGCGTTCACGACGCCCACGACGCCCGCGGCGCTCACGGCACTCACGACGCTCATCGGCGGCGGCGCAGCAGCACCTCTTGGGCGACGGTCGCCACATGCCGCCCGGTGTGGTCGAGCACGTTGCCGGTCACCAGCCCTCGGCCGCCCTGCAGTCCGTGGGAGTCCATCTCGAACCAGTGCCAGTCAGCGGCGCTCGATCGTCGGTGGAACCAGATGGCGTGATCCAGGCTGGCACCGACGAACAAGTGGCGGTCGCCACGATCAAGCCCGGCGTCGGGATGGGTCGAGCGGGCGGCCGACGACGGCGAGGCATCGGACATGAACACGAGCGCGCACGCCTGCACGACCGGGTCGTCGGGAAGGTCGGACCGCAGGCGCATCCACTGCGCCGCCCAGCCCTGGTGCATCGGCACGGCGCGCCGGTCGAGCAGACCTCCCCACCCGGTGTTCTCGACCGACGGATCGTCGGGCCCGGGAAGGTCGGCCGGAAGGTGCACGAGCTGCACGTCGGCTTCGTCCTCGGGCGCCTGGAACGAGACCGACAGGTTGAGGATCGCCCCGGTCGACTGGCGGGCCACCACCTGGCGGGTGGCGAACGAGCGGCCGTCGCGCAGGCGCTCGACCTCGTAGCGCACCGGCTCGTCCGGCGTACCGGGGCGGATGAAGTAGGCGTGCAACGAGTGCGGTGTGCGCGTCGTGTCGACCGTGCCCGCCGCCGCCCGCAGACCTTGCGCGAGCACCTGCCCGCCGAACAACCGACCGCCCCACGGATACTCAGCCGAGATCCCGACGAACGTGTCGGGGCCATGCGGTTCGAGCGTGATGAGATCGGCAAACGGGATCTTCTGGATGCGCATGCGACGGCCAGTCTGACAGCCATGCTCCAGCGCGGCCGCGGTCAGCTCGGCGCCCCTACGAACTGTCCCGGATTGGCGACATATGGGTCGCCAATCCGGGACAGTTCAGGCGGGCGCCAACGTGCACACGTACGCGGGAGCGACGGTCGACACGTACGGGGACCAGTGCGACGAGTTGTCGAGCCACACGTGGAGCATCGACGGTCCGGCGAACGGCGCGGTACCTGGTGGGCACGGCCCGCCCGGTACCGGAGTGCCGACGCCGGCGGGACCGAAGGATGACGGTGCGTGTGCCAGCCCGCGCCTCCGGTCATCGGCAGGGTCTCGCTCGGTTCGACGTCCGCCAGCCACCGTCCGGTCCCCGCCAGCGCGTCATCGGCCCACTGCGCGTCGCCGGCTCGGCCCGGCGCTGAGCAACGAACGAGTTGCGCGTTCGCCGCCGTGCAAGCGTCGCGTCGTGGTCGGTACGGTGCGCTCGTGGACCTTCCGCCGGGCGCGTGGCCCGGCCTGCAACTGGGGGCGCCGCTCGCCGGTGGCCACCGCAACGAGGTGTGGTCGGCAACGATCGACGGCGCGGCTGTCGCCGTACGACGGTTACGCCGCAGCGCGGCGTCGTTGCAGTGGGAGGTCGATCTCTTGACCACCGTCGCGGGCCATGGGTTCCACGTCGCTGAACCGGTTCCTACGATCGACGGCGCCCTCACGTGCGAGCGCATCATCGTCCAACGGTGGGTCGGGGGCCACAAGCCCTCTTCGCCACAGGACTGGGCCCTGGTCGCCGACGAGCTGCGCCGTCTTCACGACTTGGCCCGCGACGTCGGGCAGCGACCCGGCTGCTGCGTCGTCGCCGAGCTGGCCGATCGACGGACGTC
>JAYUAM010000051.1:0-2598 GCA_043741295.1 Acidimicrobiia bacterium | reverse complement strand
GTCGTTGCACTTTCAACCGTCGGCTGTAGCGCGAGATGCGGGCGGTGCCGGCATCGACCACGTAGCGCACGCCGGGCACGGTGAGCGAGGTCTCGGCGACGTTCGTCGAGAGCACGATCCGCCGGCCGGTGTGGTTCTCGAACACCCGATGCTGTTCGGCCGCCGACAGCCGGGCGTACAGCGGCAGGATGTCGGTGTTGCGCAGCTCGAGCCGGCGCAGCGCGTCGGCGGCGTCATGGATCTCGCGCTCGCCGCTCAGGAACACGAGCACGTCACCCGGCCCCTCACGACCCAGCTCCTCGACGGCCTCGCCGATCGCCGTGATGAGGTCGCGCTCCCGTTCGTCGTCCTCGTCGTCGTCACCCGGCAGGGTGAGCGGCCGGTAGCGCAGCTCCACCGGGTAGGTACGCCCGGAGACCTCGATCACCGGGGCGTCGGCGAAGTGGCGGGAGAAGAGCCCGGTGTCGATCGTGGCGGAGGTGACGACGAGTTTGAGGTCGGGGCGTCGCGGGAGCAGCGTCGTGAGGTACCCGAGCAGGAAGTCGATGTTCAGGCTGCGCTCGTGGGCCTCGTCGACGATGATCGTGTCGTAACGGCGCAGCTCACGGTCGCGCTGGATCTCGGCGAGCAGGATGCCGTCGGTCATCACCTTCACCAGCGTCTGTTCGCCGACCCGGTCGTTGAAGCGAACCGTGTAACCGACCGCCTCGCCGAGCGGCGAGCCGAGCTCGTCGGCCACCCGCTCGGCGATCGAGCGCGCCGCGACCCGACGCGGCTGGGTGTGGCCGATCAGCCCGTCGACGCCGCGGCCCAGGTCGAGGCACAGCTTCGGCAGCTGGGTGCTCTTGCCCGAACCCGTCTCCCCCGCGACGACGACCACCTGGTGGCTGCCGATGGCGTCGAGCAGGTCGTCACGCCGCTCCGTGATCGGCAGCACCGCCGGATAGGTGATGGTGCCGAGCAGCTCACGTTGGCGGGCGCGGGCCGCCACCCGGTCGGGCGCGTTGGTCGCGCGGCCGGCCGACGCCGGGCCAGCCTTCGATCGGCCGGCCTTCAGCGGGCGAGCCATCGCCGCAGCGCCTCGGTCACGGCGGCCGGCTGCTCGACGGGGCTCATGTGCCCACAGCGCTCGACCACCACGAGTTCGCTGCCCGGCACGGCCGCGGCGATCGCCCGATGTTGCTCCACGGGGCTCCACGCGTCGGCATCGCCGACGAGTACGAGCGTCGGGACGGCGATGGTCGGCAGCACAACGCCCGCGTCGGGGCGCGTGAGCAGCGCCCGCTGCTGGGCGGCGAACGAGGCCGGCGTGTTGCGCTCGACCATGGCGACGAGCGGTCCGACGATCGCGTCGTCGTCACGGTGCACCTCGTGCAGCATCGGCAGCAACCAGCGGTCGACGAGAGCGGCCATGCCCTTGTCGTCGGCCAGGCGCACGAGCGCGCTGCGGCTGGTCGCCTCGCCCGGCCCGACAGGATGGACACCGGTGTCGAGCAGCGCGATCCGCTCGGCCCGCCCGGGTGCCTGGCGGAACATCTCGAGGGCGATGCGGGCGCCGAGCGAGTGCCCCGCGAGCGCGAACGGGCCGGCCGGCACAGCAGCCAGCGCCGCGGTCGCCAGCGCACCGATCGACGCCGATCCGGTCGACAAGACGACGAGCACCTCGTGGCCGTCATCGCCGAGCGCGGCGATCTGCGGCGCCCACACGACGTCGTCGCAGAGCAGTCCGGGCACGAGCACGACGGTCATCGTCGGCGACGGTAGCCGGGGGTCCGCTGTCGCGCCCGACGGTACTCTGGCGTGCTCCACCGCAAGGTGCGAACCTGCACATCCGCCGATCGGAGGGGACCTGATGAGCGTCACGCACGAGCGAGTCCTTCGACGCGAGGACGAGCCCCTCCTTCTCGGCCGGGGCACCTTCATCGACAACCTGCGCCTGCCCGAGCTCGAGGGATCGCTCCAGGCCGTGTTCGTCCGGTCGGTCGAGCCTCACGCCCGCATCACCGGCATCGACGCCGACGAAGCCCGCTCGCTGGCCGGCGTCGTCGGCGTGTACACCGGCGCCGACGTGCGCGACGTCCTGTGGCCGCTGCCCCCACGCCTGCCGAACATGACCAAAGGCATGTGGCGGCCGATGCTCGCCGACGACCGGGTGAAGTTCGTCGGCGAGGCGCTCGCCGTCGTCGTCGCCACCTCCCGGGCGATCGCCACCGACGCCGCCGAGCTCGTGATCGTCGACTACGAGCGGCTGCCCGTGATCACCGATCTGAACGAAGCGTTGGCGAGCGAGACCCTGCTGTACGACGCGGTCGGCACGAACGTCTCGATGAGCTGGGCGATGCCGGCGTTCGAGGACGATCCGTTCGCCGAGTGCGACGAGGTCGTCGAGTTCACCTTGCGTCACCCCCGACTCGCGCCCGCCCCGATCGAGCCGCGCGCCGGCGCGGCCGTGTGGGGGTCCGATGGCCGCCTCACGTCGTACGTGTGCTCGCAGCGACCGGCGGGGGCGAAGCACGTGATCGAGTGCTCACTCGGCCTGGAGCCCGGCACCGTGCGGGCGATCGCCCCCGATGTCGGCGGCGGTTTCGGGGCCAAGGG
>JAYUAM010000050.1:0-2602 GCA_043741295.1 Acidimicrobiia bacterium | reverse complement strand
GGAACCGCGCTCTCCGACCGCGAACCGGAACCGCCATGACCACCAAGCGCTTCCAGGGTCCTGACCCGAAGCTCCGTCCGGGTAGCGCCCGGGTTGGCCGCGGCGGTCGTCGTCGTCGATCCGTGCGCGCCCTGCGCTTCCTGCGCACCCTGCGTGTCTCGAACGGCGGTCGGCGGGGTGGCCGTCAGAGCGAGGTGACGCAGAAGGAGTCGCCCTGGGGGAGCGAGGACGCGGTCTGGGGCGAGGTTTCGCCGTAGAGCGCGCCGAGCATGCCCTTCACCATGCCGCGGTCGACCGCGCAGATGACCGGGTGCTCGATTGCGGTGTCGCCGAACGGGCAGTGGTTGTTCACGATGCGCAACTGCTTGCCGCGTTGCTCGGTGTGAGCGGCGAAACCGTGAGCCGTGAGCGCGTCGGCCACAGCCTGCAACGCGGCGCGCAGCGAGCGCTGGCCGCTGTGCGCATCGCCCGGGAGCAGGCCGCTGGCCATCGCCCGCCCGTACTCGATGCCGACCTCCTCGGCCATCGTCTGGGCCTGGTCCGGCGGGAGCAGCGAGAGCGTGCGACCGAGCAGGGTGAGCACGAGGTCGTCGGTCTTCACCGGCACCTCTACGGCCGGCCCCTCGGCCGAGCTGCGATAGCGCTTCGACGGCCGGCCGGCACCAGCGGGCTGCGCGCGGCCCGTCGCCATGTCGAGGTAGCCCCCACCAGCCAACTTCTCGAGGTGATGGCGGGCCACGTTCGGATGAAGGCCGAAGTGGTCGGCGACCTGCCCGGCCGTCACGCCATCGTGCTGCTCGCGAGCGAAGAGGTAGATCGCCCGACGGGTCGGGTCGCCGAACGCCGAGGTGATCGCCGAGACCGTGGCCGAGAACGACGTGGCCGCGGCCGCGGCCGCCGCCGAGGTCATGGTCGAGCCGGGAGCCGGGCCGGACCCCGTCGTGAGGGTGGGCGGAACTACCGTGCCGGCGGCGCCGACCGGGACGGCCGCTCGGGTGGGTGTCGTCCGGGCCACGGCGGTATTCTACCTATGGCGATAGTGGTAATTGCCGCACGGGCCCGGCTGCGCACGCGTCCGGTCGCCAACCCAACGAACCCCCGGAGAGGTCGCGTCGCATGGCTCTCAGCCGTGAACAGGTCATCGAGGCATTGCGTCCGGTCGAGGACCCAGAGTTGCACCGCTCGATCGTCGACATCGGCATGGTGCGGGAGATCCGCATCGACGGGGGCCAAGTGGGCGTCCAGATCGCCCTCACCGTCGCCGGGTGCCCGTTGCGCAACGAGATCACCAACCGCGTCACCACCGCGGTGCGGGCGCTCGACGGCGTCACCGACGTCGGGCTCGACTTCACGGTGATGACCGACCAGGAGCGCGAGGAGCTTCGCATCAAGCTCCACGGCGACCCCGGCGCGTCGGCGGGGCACGATCACGCCCACGGTCATGCCGAGGGTCGAAAGATTCCGTTTGCCGAGCCAGGCAACAGGACACGCCCGCTGCTCATCTCCTCAGGAAAGGGCGGCGTCGGCAAGTCGTCGGTCACGACGAACCTTGCGGTGGCCCTCGCCGCTCAGGGCCACAGCGTGGGCGTGCTCGACGCCGACGTCTACGGCTTCTCGATCCCGCGCATGCTCGGCACCGACCGTGACCCGACGGTGATCGACCAGATGATCATCCCGCCTGAGAAGTGGGGCGTGCGCTGCATCTCCATGGGATATTTCGTGCCCGATGGCCAGGCCGTGGTCTGGCGTGGACCCATGCTGCACAAGGCGCTCGAGCAGTTCCTCACCGACGTGTACTGGGACGAACCCGACTTCCTGCTCATCGACATGCCGCCCGGCACCGGCGACATCGCGCTGTCGCTCAGCCAGTACCTGCCCCGGGGCGAGGTCTACGTGGTCACGACGCCGCAGATCGCTGCGCAGAAGGTGGCCCGACTCTCGGCGGCGATGGCCGCCAAGGTCCACCTCGAGGTGAAGGGCGTCATCGAGAACATGAGCTGGTTCGTCGGCGACGACGGCAAGCGCTACGAGATCTTCGGTGCGGGCGGCGGCCAGGAGCTGGCCGACGAGCTCAAGGTGCCGTTGCTCGGCCAGCTCCCACTGCTCCCGACGCTGCGGGAGGGCGGCGACACGGGTCGACCGATCACCGCGGTCGACCCCGGCAGCGAGGCGGCGCAGACGTTCGCCCGCATGGCGCAGACGATCGCCGTCGAGATGCGGCCGCGGAAGGTCTTCAAACCCGAGCTCACCATCCGCTGACGTGAGGGCCGGCGCGGACCCGGCGGTCTCGCCGGGTCACAGTCGCACGAGGAGCAACCCCCCGATCACCAACGCGAGGCGCCCTGGCCGCCCGTACCATCCAGACAACCAGGAGTCGCACGAGGAGCAACCCCCCGATCACCAACGCGAGGCCTGCGGTCTGGGCGGTCGTCAGGCGTTCACCGAGGACGACGACACCGATGGCGACAGCGGCCACCGCTTCGATCCCGAGCCCGACCAGGTAGGTCCGTCCGAGGCCGCCGCGCTGGACGGCGAGGGTCATCCCGATCGCCCCCAGCAGGAAGCACGCGATCACGATGCCGCCCGGTAACCATCGGGTGAA
>JAYUAM010000049.1:0-14016 GCA_043741295.1 Acidimicrobiia bacterium | reverse complement strand
CGAACGCCGCGCTGCGGTGCGACACCATCGTGCCCGGACCGATCGACAGGCTCCAGCCGGCGATGCGGGTCAGTGGCGTCGTCGGGCTTCCTGCGAGCACGGCGACGTTCGGCGCGACCTTCGTCAGGAGGCCCCGTTCGATCGCTCGGTCGAAGGCCCGGGCGTTCGATCCGGCATCCTGCCAGCCCGATCTGGTGACGAGCTGATGGTGGGCGCGAGCCCAGATCTTCACCGAAGTCGACAATTCCACGAAGGTGCGTGTGCGCGAGCCGACACGATCCGGAAGCATCCGACCCAACTGTCCCTGATTGGCGACCCATTCGTCGCCAATCCGGGACAGTTCGCTGCGCCGCCGCTGCCGCCGGGTCCGCGCTGCCGTCGGGCGCCGGGTCCGCCGCGGCCGCCGGGTGACGGGTCCGCGCCGCCGCCGCCGGGTGCCGCGCGGTTACTCGATGACGACGACGACGTCGCCGGCACCGACGGTGGCGCCGGGGGCGACCTTGATCTCCTTCACCGTGCCCGACTTCTCGGCCTGGATCTGGTTCTCCATCTTCATCGCTTCGAGCACGACGACCGTCTGCCCGGCCTCCACGTGCTGGCCGACCTCGACGAGCACCTTCACGATCGTGCCCTGCATCGGCACCGTGACGTCGCCGGACCCCGACGCGCCTGCACCAGACGAGGCGGCGCGGGCGGGCCTGCGGGCCGCCGGACCAGCCGCGCCCGCCCCCGCACCAGCGATCGTGACCGGCGCGGACTCGGGCACCCACAGCTTTACGGCGAACCGCTTGCCGTTGACCTCGACCGTGGTGCGGCGTTCGACCAACGGGGCGCCCGGCTCGTCGCCCTCGGCGACCGGGACCGGTTCGGGCTTCGCGGGCGCTTCGATGCCCGACAGGTCGAGCGTCTCCTCGACCCACTTCGTCGAGTGCCGCACGGCCTGGAAGTCGGGGTGGCGCAGGATGGCGAGGTCGGCCGGAATCGTGGTGGCGACGCCGACGACCTCCATCTCCTCCAGCGCGCGCACGGTGCGGGCGATGGCCGTCGGCCGGTCCTTGCCCCACACGATGAGCTTGCCGACGAGGTTGTCGTAGTACTGGCTGATCTCGTCGCCCGCCTCGTAGCCGCCGTCCCAGCGCACACCGAAGCCGTCGGCGACGCGCAACGTGGTGATCTTGCCGGGCGAGGGGAGGAACTTGCCGCCGGCCGGGTTCTCGGCGTTGATGCGCACCTCGATGGCGTGACCGCGCCGAGACGCGTTCACCTCGTCCTGCGTCATCGGCAACGGCTCGCCCGATGCAACGCGGATTTGCCACTCGACGAGGTCGATGCCGGTGATCGCCTCGGTGACCGGATGCTCGACCTGCAGGCGTGTGTTCATCTCGAGGAAGAAGAACTGCTCGTCCTGGTAGATGAACTCGACGGTGCCGGCGTTGTAGTAGCCGACAGCCTTGGCTGCCTTCACGGCGGCCTCGCCCATCGCCTCCTCGACGCCGGGAGCGAGCGCCGGGGCCGGCGCTTCCTCGATCAGCTTCTGGTGGCGGCGCTGGGCGGAGCAGTCGCGCAGCGACACCCAGACGCAGTCGCCGTGCTGGTCGCCGACGAGTTGCACCTCCACGTGGCGCGGCCACGTGAGGTAGCGCTCGACGTAGATCTCGTCGCGCCCGAAGAACGCCTTCGCCTCACGCTGGGCCGACTCCATCGCCTCCTGCACCTCGCCGGCCGACTGCACGACCTTCATGCCGCGCCCGCCGCCCCCGAACGCGGCCTTGATGGCGATCGGCCAGCCGTTCGAAGTGCCGAACTCAGTGATCTCGGCCGCCGACGTCGCGAACTCGGTGGTGCCCGGCACGATCGGCGCACCGCCGCGCAGCGCGGCCTTGCGGCTCGAGACCTTGTCGCCCATCTGCTCGATCGCCTCGGGGGGCGGACCGATGAAGGCGACGCCCTTCTCGCCGATCGCCCGGGCGAAGTCGGCGTTCTCGGAGAAGAACCCGTAGCCCGGGTGCACGCCGTCCGCGCCGCTCCGCGAGACGGCGTCGAGGATCGCCTCGGTGTTGAGGTAGCTCTCGGCCGCGGTCTGCCCGCCGAGCGCGTACGCCTCGTCGGCGAGGCGTACGTGGAGGGCGTTGCGGTCGAGCTCGGAGTACACCGCGACTGACGCGATGCCGAGCTCGCGACAGGCGCGAATGACCCGGACGGCGATCTCGCCCCGGTTGGCGATCAGGATCTTCGTCAGCACGAGTGCGAATCTTTGTGTATGGGCACCCCCAGGTCCAACAGTCCGAATGCGTGGGTCGTCGAGCGTGTCGTCGAAACCGGCTCGACGAACACCGATCTTCTGGCTCGGGCGGGGGCCGGCGCGCCGCACGGCAGCGTGCTCGTGGCCGACCATCAAACGGCTGGCCGGGGCCGACTCGATCGTGTTTGGGCGGCGCCAGCGGGCGCGAACCTGCTGGTGTCGATGCTGTTCCGGTCGGGCTTCGATCCGGGTCGGCCGCACGAGCTGACCCAGCGGGTGGGCGTCGCAGCCATCGAGGCGATCGAGGGGCTATCGCCCGAGCGACCGGTGCTCAAGTGGCCGAACGACGTGCTCGTCGACGAGCGCAAACTGGCCGGCATCCTCGCCCAGGCCGGCGGCGGTGGCGCCGGGTCCGCCGGGGCTGACGGCGCGCACGGCACCGTCTCGCTCGTCGTCGTCGGTATCGGCGTCAACCTCGGCTGGGCGCCCGAAGGCGCCGCCCGGGCCCAAGGCGTCGACCGGGATGCGTTGCTCGATGCGCTCCTCGACCGCATCGACGCCCGATGGAGCGAGCCGATCGTCTCGCCGTACCGGGACCGGCTCGCCACGCTCGGACAGCGGGTACGGGTGGAGCGCCCGAACGGCGTCCTGCTCGGTACCGCGGTCGATGTCGATGCCGGCGGTGAGCTGCTCGTACGCGACGACGGTGGCATCGTGCACGCCATCGCCGCGGGTGACGTCGTTCACCTGCGCCCGGCCTGACGCCGTCGACCACCGGTCGGAGGCTACCGTGGACGGACGTGTCCAGCGCTCCTGCCATCCGCTGGCGTAGACGACGGGCGTGGCCCGGTCGCCTGCTCATCTCCGTCGGCCTGTGCGTGGCGACCGCGGTGGCGCTTCTCGCCGCCGGCACGTCGTACGTCAACTCGACCGTGGCCGGCGTGCAGCGCGTCGAGGTCCCGGGGCTCTCCGGTCAGCCGGGCGACACCACGCCGGTGCTCCCGACGAAGATCGAGAACTACCTGCTCGTCGGCTCCGACAACCGGGACGGCGCCGACCCGAACGACCCCGACTTCGGCGGCATCGGCTCGGCGGCCAAGACCGAGGGGCAGAACTCGGACACGATCATGATCCTTCGGTTCGACCCGAAGACCGGTGGCGCGGCGATCCTGTCCTTGCCGCGCGACCTGCTCGTCGAGGTGCCCCGGGGCACGCCGTACAAGGACAAGATCAACTCCACCTTCGGGTTCAGCCGAGAGCTCCTGGTGCGAACGATCCAGTCGAACTTCCAGATCCCGATCCACCACTACGTCGAGGTCAACTTCGCCAGCTTCAAGGCCCTGGTCGACGCCATCGGTGGCGTGTCGGTGTACTTCGACACGCCGGTGCGCGACAAGAACACCGGGCTCGAGGTGCTGAAGCCGGGGTGCGTCCGGCTCGATGGCGTCATGGGCCGTGAGTGGGTCCGGTCCCGGCACCTCGAGTACAAGAAGGCCGGCAAGTGGGTGTCGGACGAGACGTCCGACTTCGGGCGCATCAGCCGCCAGCAGGACTTCGTGAAGCGGGCGATAGCGAAGGCGTTGACGAAGGTGACGAGCCCCACCGTCGCGGCCGAGCTCATCCAGGTGGCGAAAGACAACCTCAAGGTCGACCCGAAGCTCGACCTGCTCGGCCTGGCGGCGCGCATGCGCCAGCTCGGGTCCGGCGCCGTCGACACGTACACGATGCCGAACCACCCGGAGAAGGTGAAGCTCGGCAAGAACACCCAGGACGTGCTCGTCGTCAACCCCACGGCGGCGGCGCCGATCATCGACTACTTCCGCGGGGTCGACGTCGCCCCGCCGGTCCAGACGCCCGACGACCCGGCCACGAGCCAGGCGCAGCCGGCCGCCGGCGCGCCGGCTGCGGCGGCGGCGGCAGCACCGACCACGGTGGCGGCAGTAGCGGCCGTGGCGCCGGCGCCGGTGCCGGACGCGCCGCCGTCGACGGTGGCGCCGGTAGGCGTGCTGCCCGACGCCGCCCAGACCTGCCCGGCCTGACCCACCCCGCCGCTCCGCCTCATCGGCCTCACCCGTGATGCCGACCAGGCGTCCAGCGTCGGACTGCTAGAACACGACCGATGAAAGCGCTCGTCCTCGCCGGTGGTTCCGGTACACGTCTGCGACCGATCACCCACACCTCGGCCAAGCAGCTCGTGCCCGTCGCCAACAAGCCGATCATGTTCTACGGCATCGAGGCGATGGTCGCCGCCGGCATCCGCGAGATCGGCATCGTCGTCGGCGACACGAAGGTCGAGGTGATGGAGACCGTCGGCGACGGCAGCCGGTGGGGGGTGTCGATCACCTACCTTCCGCAGGACGCGCCGCGCGGTCTGGCCCACGGTGTGGTGATCGCCCGCGAGTTCCTGGGCGACGACGACTTCGTCATGTACCTCGGTGACAACCTGTTGGAACAGGATCTGGTCGCCTTCGTCCGCCAGTTCGAGGACGCCCGGCATGAGCCGACGCCGCCGTCGGCCCAGATCCTGCTGAAGAAGGTGCCAGACCCGCAGCGCTTCGGCGTCGCCGTGCTGAACGCCGAAGGCGACGTCGTGCGGCTCGTGGAGAAGCCGGTCGACCCGCCGTCCGACCTCGCCCTGGTCGGCGTGTACCTGTTCGACCGCACGATCCACGACGCCGTCGCATCGATCAAGCCGTCGCCCCGTGGCGAGCTGGAGATCACCGACGCCATCCAGTGGCTCGTCGACCACGGTGGCCGGGTGCGCGCCGAGCAGCTCGACGGCTGGTGGATCGACACCGGCAAGCTCACGCCGCTGCTCGAGGCGAACCGGCTGCTGCTCGAACGCATCGAGACACGGGTCGAGGGGATGGTCGACGAGGCGTCGGTGCTCGACGGGCGCGTGGTGATCGAGGCTGGCGCGATCGTGGTCAACTCCACCATCCGCGGTCCGGTCGTCGTCGGCGCCGGTACGACCGTGACCGACAGCTTCATCGGCCCGTTCAGCGCAGTGGCGGCCGGCTGCGAGATCCTTCGCTCGGAGATCGAGCACAGCGTGATCATGGAACGCAGCCGGGTGATCGACGTGCCGCGCCTGGAGGATTCGCTCGTCGGCCGCGACGCTGTCGTGATGCGCACGAGCGCGCGGCCGCGGGCGCTGCGATTGATGGTCGGCGACCACTGCCAGATCGACATCGAATGACGTCGCTGGCTGCTGCCTACTCCCGCGGACAACGGTCGGCGGCGGCGCGCAGCACTAGCATGCGTGCGCTCTGACGCCAGTCGCCCGAACGAGCCAGAGGCTTCCCCTCCATGCCAGGTCCGATCATCTCCCAGCCGCCGCAGATCGCCGGCGTATACGTCGTCGAGCCACAGGTGCACGGCGACCAGCGCGGCATCTTCATCGAGACCTACCGGCGCAGCTGGTTCCCCGAAGGGCGCGAGATGCTGCAGGGCAACCGGGCCAACCGGCAGGCCGGCGCGGTCGTGGGCTTGCACTACCACCTGCACCAGGCCGACTACTGGTACGTGCCGTTCGGTCACGCCCGCGTCGTGCTCCACGACCTGCGCGCCGGTGGGCCCACCTACGGGGCGACGTTGTCGCTCGACATCACCGGCGACAACCACATGGGCGTGTTCATCCCGCCGGGTGTCGCCCACGGGTTCGCTGCCCTCACCGAAATGGTGATCACCTATCTGGTGGACGGTTACTACAACGCCGCCGACGAGCTCGGCCTGCGATGGAACGACCCGAACGTCGACGCTGACTGGGGTGTCACCGACCCGGTCCTGTCGGCCCGCGACCAGACCAACCCGGGCCTCGACGACCTGCCGGCAGGCCAGCGGCCGGCGTGGCCGATGCGCACCTGACGAACACCTGATCTACCGACCCGACCGCGGGCCGATCCCGCGCCGGCCATCCCTGACGTCTCGCCCTGAGAGGAACTGTCGTGACCACCCTGCTCGTGACCGGCGCCGCCGGATTCATCGGCTCGAACTTCGTGCGCTACTGGCGCGAAGGCCATTCCGGCGACTCGCTCGTCGCCCTCGACGCGCTCACCTACGCCGGCGTGCGCGAGAACCTCGACGCCATCGAGGATGTGACGTTCGTGCAGGCCGACATCGGCGACACCGACACGATCGAGTCGGTGCTGCGCGAGCACAAGGTCGACATCGTCGTGAACTTCGCGGCCGAGAGCCACAACAGCCTTGCGGTGCTCGACCCCGCCCGGTTCTTCCGAACGAACGTGCTCGGCACACAGGGCCTGTGCGACGCGGCCCGTCGTGTCGGCGTCGCCCGCTTCCACCACATCTCGACGTGCGAGGTGTACGGCGACCTAGCCCTCGATGCGACCGAGTTCTTCACCGAGTCGTCGCCGTACCGCCCGCGTACCCCGTACAACGCGTCGAAGGCCGGTGGCGACCACGTCGTGCGCTGCTACCACGAGACGTGGCACCTGCCGGTCACGATCACGAACTGCGCCAACAACTACGGCCGCTACCAGTTCCCCGAGAAGGTGATCCCGTTCTTCACGACGCTCGCCCTGCAGGATGCGCCGCTGCCGATGTACGCGTCGACCGAGAACCGGCGCGAGTGGATTCACGCGCTCGACCACTGCGCGGCGATCGAGGCCGTGCTCGATCGGGGCACGATCGGCGAGACATATCACGTCGGTTCGGGCGTGGAGAAGAGCGTGGAGGAGATCGCCGACCTGATCCTCGACCACCTCGGCAAGCCGAAGTCGCTGAAGACCATCGTGCCCGACCGGCCCGGTCACGATCGCCGCTACGTGCTCGACTACACCAAGGCGCAGACCGAGCTTGGCTGGGAGCCGAAGATCGGGTTCGAGGAAGGCATCGCCGACACCATCGACTGGTACGCGGCGAACCGGGCCTGGTGGGAGCCGCTGCGCGACCGCGCCCCGGTGGACGAGGGCCAGCGGTCGCGGAGCGCCGGCAACGCACGATGAGGGTGCTCGTGACCGGCGCCGCCGGTCAGGTCGGCTCCGAGGTCGTGAAGGCGTGCGAAGCGGCCGGTGACGATGTCGTCGCCGTCGACCGAATGCGCCTCGACGTCACCGACCGCGACGCCGTGCTGGGCGCGATCACGACGCTTCGGCCAGACGCGGTGGTGAACGCCGCGGCGTTCACCGCGGTCGACCGCTGCGAGAGCGAAGCGGAGCTGGCGTTCACGGCGAACGCGCTCGCCGTGCGACACCTGGCCGAGGCGTGCACGCGGGCTGGTGCGCACCTGGTGACGATCTCCACCGACTACGTGTTCGACGGCGATCTCGATCGGCCGTACCACGAGTGGGACGCCGTCGGCCCCCGATCGGTGTACGGCGCGTCGAAGCTCGCCGGCGAGCACGAGGCGGCGGCGTGTGGGGCGACGATCCTGCGCACGAGCTGGGTGTGCGGGGCCATCGGGGCGAACATGGTGAAGACCGTGCTGCGCGTCGCCGCGGCAGGCAACGGGCCGATGCGCTTCGTGGCCGACCAGCGCGGTTGCCCGACGTTCGCCGCCGACCTCGCACCGATGCTCCGCCGCCTGGCCGTCGACCGCCGGCCCGGCGTACACCACGTCACCAACCAGGGCGCGGTCAGCTGGTACGAGTTTGTCGGCGAGATTCTGGCCGCCGCGGGGCACGACCCCAGACGCGTCGAGCCGATCACCACCGCCGACCTACAGCCGGCCCGTCCGGCTCCCCGCCCGGCGAGCAGCGTGCTCGACAACGCCGTCCTACGGGCGGTCGGTCTGCCGCTGCTGCGCGACTTCCGCGCGCCGCTGGCCGAGCTCGTCGCCGTGCTGAAGTAGCGCGTCGGTCCGGCAGATCGCTGGCCGGACCGCAACGGTCGCAGGGCCGAGCCCGGCGCCGGGAGTCCGGGGTCAGCCCGGATCCGACAGGTACGTCAGCACGTTCGCCGTCACCTGTTGCACGAGCGGGTCGTGGTCGAGGCCGTAGGCCCAGTCGGTGGTGCCGGCGTTGAACACCGTGCCCGAGCCGCGTGTGAACGAGGCCATGACGGCGCTGCCGTGGGCGATCTTGGCGACGTTCTCGGGCGAGGCGTCGCCGAATAGCACGGTGGCCACGCCCTGCAGATCGCCAGGTCCGTCGGGGTCGGCCCACAGAGCGACAGGGATCTCGCTCTCGGTATCGTCCTGCGACAGCAGTCGGGCCGGCGCCGTCGCGAGGATCGTGAGGTCGTCGGGCGCGCCGTCCTCGTGCGTCGGCACGGGAAGACCCTGGTGCAACGTGTACGCGCAGCCGTCCACCTCGTAGCCGACGACGTACGAGCCGAGGCCGAGGGCGTCGCCGTAACAGAGCCCGGTGCCGGCGAAGGCCCAGTGATCCGGGCGGTAGACGGTGAACGCGCCCGAGCCGCGCGGCGTGCCGCGCCCGATGCGGGCGTAGCCACCGCGACTGAACGTGAGCCCGATGGTCGACGTCTCCGGCCGGCCCACCACGGGATCCGACCAGAAGCTCGTGAGCAGGTGGGCCCGATCGGTACCGACCACCGGATCGTGGGTGCCGGCCGACCCTTTGAAGCACACCATCGTGTCGCCGTCGTCCTCGTAGCGCACCTGCCAGAAGCAGGTGTTGCCCGAGAAGATTGCGTGGTTGCCACCTCGCTCCACGAAGCCGTCGACGGTGTCGCGCATGCCGGCGGACCAGTACTCGTCGTGCCCGACGCTGACCAGCAACCGGTAGCCGTCGAGCAGCGCGGGGCCGTACCCGACGGCCGGGTCGAGGTCGCGGTTGATCGCGACATCGACCGTGAATCCGTTCGCTTCGGCCCAGCGCACGAAGCGGCGCTCCCAGTTGTGCCAGCCGCTTGACGCGCACCACATCGGATACCTGCCGGCCTCGAGGTAGTCGAGCAGGCGATGATGACCAGGGTCACCACCCGGCTCGATGCTGGCCACGCGGCCGTCGTAGTCGGCGTCGGGCCGCGTGAGGAAGCCGCGCTCGATCGGCCGCTGGAACGACACCTGTGTCGCCCCGGTGTAGAGGCAGCGACCGCCGAACTTGTTGTAGGCGTTGTACGTGTTGGTCGCGAGCACGAGGACGATCGGCGTGTCCCTGCCCCGATGGGCAGAGCGCACGGCGAAGAACGCGTGGCTCACCGCCTCGGGCCCCTCAACGTCGTCGGCCCGCAGCGCAACTTCGTAGAAGCCCGACCGCCAGTCGGCGCCGACGGGCACGGTGAACGTCTCGTCCCAGCCGCACCCCGTGGCGTACGCGTCGGTCGGCACCGGCTGCACGGTGCCGGCGATGCCGGCGCGGTGCCACACCGGCTCGCGCTCGCCACCGACGCGCGTCACGGTCGCCGAGAACGTGGTCGCCTGCGACGAACAGCAGAACGTGACGTCTTCACCGGGCAGCGCGCTCTGGCGCGTCGGGTAGCCCTCCACGAGCAGGACGAGCGTATTGCGATCGACGATGCCGCGTTGCGCAAGGGGCGTAGTCACGGCGGTCACCCTACGCAGACCATCCCGCTCGACGTCTCGGTTCAGCTCCACAGAGACGCGATGGGGCAGGCGACCGTACGCTCGTCGAGCGGGAACGTGCGCGGGCCGGAGTGCAGCACGATCGACGCCACCACCGCGTCGTCGCCGAGCTCCGACCGCAGCCAACGCAGGTGTCGGGCGTCGTCGGCCGACGGTGACGACGTCGCTGTGATCTCGATGGCGACGACCTGCCGCGGGCCGACCTCGATGACGACGTCGATCTCGTGGCGGCCCTCGGCGGTGCGGAGGTGGTGGAGCCGGGGCGACGTCGGTAGCAAGGCCAGTTCGGCGCGCAGCTGGGCGACGACGAACGTCTCGATGAGTCGCCCGAGGAGATCGCCGTCGCGGTGCACGCCGTCGGACGTCAGCCGGAGCGTGGCTCCGAGCAGACCTGAGTCCACCAGGAACCGCTTGGGCGCGAGCGTGAGACGCTTCAGGCGGTTCGACGTCCAGGCCGGAACCTTGTCGATCACGAGGAGGTTCTGAAGAAGGCGGTCGTAGGCGCGGGCGGTGTCCTTGCTGATCTGCGCCGCGCCGTAGAGCGTCGTGTCGTCGACCGTTCCCGCGCTGTTGAGGGCGAGCGCTTCGAGGTAACGCCGTAGCCGTTGCGGGTCACGGCCGGCATCGACATCGGGAGCGTCACGGGTGACCAACTGATCGGCATACGAGGCGAGCCAGCGAGCCCGGGCGCTAACGCTCATCGCGATCGCCGACTCCGGGAAGCCGCCGCGCAGCGCTCGCTCGACGTACGAGCGCAGGTCGAGCCGGGACGATACCGTCGGCACTGTTCCCGTGAGCACCTGGTCGAGCCACGTGGGTCCGGTGAGTTTGCCCTCGATCTCGCGTTCGACGAGCCCGAACATCGACAGGCGCACCAGTCGGCCGGTGCCCGGCCAGACCGGGCTGTCGATGTCGCCCCGAACAGAGCCGGTGACAACGAAGCGCCCTCGGCGCGGCTCGGTATCGACGAGCACCTTCACGGCACTGAGCACTCCGGGGACGATCTGCCATTCGTCGATGAGGATCGGTTCGTCGCTGCCCCGCAGCGCGGCGACTGGGTCGGCCCGGACGGCTGCGGCCTCGCGGTCGACCCCGAGTCGAAACGTCGATCGCGCCTGCCGGGCGGCGGTGGTGGTCTTCCCGGTGGCGCGGGGGCCGCTGACGAGCACCGCGGCATGGTCCTCGAGCATCTCGGTGAGGACCCGGTCGGCAAGCCGGGGCAGGTAGTCGATGCCGTTCACGGGGACAGGCTAGTCTTCCTGCACGCCGTCGACTAGTCCTTCTGCACATCCATCACTAGTCGTTCTGCACAGTTACCGCTCGCCCTTCTGCAGTCGGCGTTCGTCTTGAGAAGATCTGGCTCCAGATCACCACGAACGCGACGACCAGCACGTGGGTGTCGGCCAACGCCTTCAACAGGATCTTCACGGGCGGTCTTCCGTGACGACGGCCGGCTGAGGTGCCGGCTCAACCGGGGTCGCGCTCGGCTTCGACGCGGTTGGCGAGGTACCAGTCGACGGTGCGGCGCAGGCCGTCGGCGAAGGGCATCTGGGCGCGCCAGCCGAGCACGGTCTCGGCCCGGCCGGGGTCGACGCGGCGGCGGGGTTGGCCGTCGGGCCTGGTCGGGTCCCAGCGCAGTTCGCCGGTGAACCCGACGGCTTCGGCGATCCGCTCGACCGTCTCGCGGATGGTGAGCTCGGAGTTGGTGCCGAGGTTCACCGGCTCGGGGTCGTCGAGCGTCGCCGTGGCGAGCACGATGCCCTCGGCGGCGTCGTCGACGTAGAGGTACTCGCGGCTCGCCCGGCCGGTGCCCCATACGTCGATCTTGTCGTCGCCGCGCTCGGTCGCCTCGACGCACTTTCGGATGAGCGCCGGGATCACGTGCGACACCGCGGGGTGGAACTTGTCGCCCGGGCCGTAGAGGTTCGTCGGGATGAGGAAGCCCGACCGCTGCCCGTACTGGCTGCGGTTCACCTGGGCGTGCACGAGCAGCGCCTTCTTGGCGATGCCGTACGGCGCGTTCGTCTCCTCCGGGTAGCCATCCCACAGGGACCGCTCGTTGAACGGCACGGGCGTGAACTTCGGGTACGAGCACACCGTGCCGACGAGCACCGTGCGGACCACGTCGTGATGGCGGGCGGCCTCGATGACGTGGGTGCCCATGAGCAGGTTGTCGAGGTAGAGGCGAGCCGGCTCGGCCTGGTTGAAGCCGATGCCACCGACCCGGGCGGCGAGATGCACCACCAGTTCGGGAGCCTCGGCGGCGAAGAGCGAATCGGCGGCACCGGGCCGCGTGAGGTCGTAGTCGGCGCTGCGCGGCGCGATGACTGTGGCGCCGCGCTCGGCGAGCTTGCGCACGACGACGCGCCCGAGAAACCCCGACCCCCCGGTGACGAGCACCCGCCGACCGGCGAGGTGACCAGCCAGGTGACCAGCCCGGTCGGCGGTCGGCGTCGGACCGCTCCCGGGAGCGTTGGCAGGGTCGGTCGAGGGGGGCGGGCTCGGACTCATGGCCGTCGATCGTACCGGCGGTGGTCGCGGCGGCGCGGCCGGGGCGTCGCACGAGCGTCACGCGCCTGCAACGATGGCAACTCGTGCGCGTGGCCGTGACCGTCGAACAGTGCTGGCATCGCGTGCCGGGAGGAACCGCGGTCGCCGCGCTCGCCGTCGCCCGGGCGATGAACGAGGTCGACGGCCTCGACCGCCCCGAGCAGATCGGCGTCGCCGCCCGTCACCGCGAGCCGCCGCCCGACCCTTGGACCCCGCCGATCCCCGTGCGTCACCTTCCCGTGGCGCGCCTCGGCCTCTACGAGCTCTGGTCCCGAGGCGGCCAGCTGCCCGTGGAGACCGCCACGGGCCCGGTCGATGTCGTCCACGCCACCACGATCGTGCCCGCGGGGTCCCGGGCGCCGCTCGTCGTCACCGTGCACGACCTCGCCTTCCTGCACGATCCCGGCATGTTCACCGCCCACGGGCGTCGGCTGTTCGTGCGGTGCCTGCGCCAGATCGTCCAGCGGGCGGCGCTCGTGCTGTGCTCGTCGACCGCCACGATGGGCGACTGCGCCGGCGCCGGCATCCCCGCTGAGCGGCTGCGGCTCGTGCTCCTCGGGACCGACGCTGCCCCGGCGACCCCGGCCGATGTCGCCCTGGTGCGGTCCCGCTACAGCCTCGACCGCCCGTTCCTGGTCTTCGCCGGCACCCACGAGCCGCGCAAGAACCTGCCCCGCTTGATCGAGGCGTTCGCCCGGCTCGCTCCGACGATCGACCACGACCTGGTGCTCGTCGGCCCGTCGGGCTGGGGCGACGCCGCCCGCCCGCCCGACTCGGTGACGGCCCGCGTCCGCCCGCTCGGGTTCCTGCCGGCCGACGATCTGCGGGCGGTGCTCGCCGCCGCCGACGTCTGCTGCCTACCCAGCGTGCGCGAGGGGTTCGGGCTTCCGGTCCTGGAAGCGATGGCCCAGGGGACCGCCGTCGTCACGAGCCGTGGGACGTCGACCGAGGAGGTGGCCGGTGGGGCGGCGGTGCTCGTCGACCCGCTCGACGTCGGGTCGATCGCCGCGGGCATCACCGACGCGCTGGCCCGCGCCGACGAGCTGGCTCCGCTCGGCCGGCGCCGCGCCGCTCAGCTCACCTGGCGGGCGACGGCCGAGTCGACGCTCGCCGCCTACCGCGAGCTGGCGTCGTGATCCGCGTCGGCGTCAACCTGCTGTGGTTGCGGCCCGGGCTGGTCGGCGGTTCCGAGGAGTATCTCGCCCGCCAGCTCGCGCCGTTGGCCGACGTCGCGCCCGAACTCGACGTCACGCTCTTCGCCACGCCCGCCACCCGGGCCGCCCATCCGGAGCTCGCGGATCGGCTCGTCGTCGTTGCGCCGCCCCTGCCGATCACCAGCCGACCGTCGCGAGTGGCGGCCGAGTCGACGTGGTTGGCCCGACAGGCGCGTCGACGGCGGCTCGATCTCATCCACCACGGTGGTGGAACGGTGCCCGCGGTGACCGGGTGCGACTCCGTCGTGCTCACCGTCCACGACCTGCAGTACCTCGCGTTCCCCGAGTTCTTCTCGACGACCCGGCGTCGTTACCTGGCGGCGACGATGCCCCGCTCGATCGCCCGGGCGCAGGCCGTGTGCGTGCCGAGCCGGTTCGTGGCGGACACGATCGTCGATGCCTTCGGCACGACCCGCTCGAAGCTCTTCGTCGTTCCCCACGGGTTGCCTGCGGTTCCCGTGCACGCCACGCCGGCCGGCGACCTGCGCGGGCGGCTCGGCCTC
>JAYUAM010000048.1:0-6181 GCA_043741295.1 Acidimicrobiia bacterium | reverse complement strand
CTGCGTCGCCGCGCAACTGCAGCACGTTCTCGTACACCTGACGCAGTCCCGACGCGCCGATCGGTTCGCCGTTGGCGAGACAACCCCCGTCGGTGTTCACCGGGAAGCGGCCGCCGATCTCGGTCTCGCCCAGCTGGATCATCCGTTCCTGCTCGCCGTGCTCGCAGAAGCCGTTCTCCGCCATGTGCATCACCTCGGCACCGGATTCGGTGTCCTGAAGCTGGGCGACGTCGATGTCGGCAGGGCCGATGCCGGCCATCTCGAAGGCCGCTCGTGACGCGTCGACGGTGGGACCGGCGTTGCGCTCGAGCGCGGTCGACGGCGCGAGCACCTCGAAGCTGCCGAACCGGCGCGACCGGACCACCGCCGACCTCAGGAACACGGGCTTGTCGGTGTACCGGTGGGCGTGGTCGGCGCGACACAGCACGAGCGCCACACCGCCCTCGCCGGGCGAGCAGAACATGTACTGCGTCAGCGGATAGGACAACATCGCCGACTCGAGCACCTCGGCCTCGGACAAGGGCTTGCGCCGCCAGGCCATCGGGTTCTTCGAGCCGTTGCGGAACGCCTTCTCGGACACTTTGGCCAGCGTCGACTGCGTGATGCCGTACTCGTGCATGTAGCGGTTGATCTTCATCCCGAAGAACTGTGTGGTGAGGGCCAGGCCAGAGGCGCCATACCAGTCGCCGAGCCCGCTGCTCTTGGTGTTCACGCGGAACGCGCCGCGCTCGTGCTTGTCGAACCCGACCGCGATGCCGAGGTCGAAGACCCCCGCCTTGATCGTGTTGAACGCGCTGAAGAGAGCCGAGCCTCCGGTGGCACAGCCGTTGGCGACGTTGATGAACTGGAGCCCGGTGAGCCCGAGCTGCGACACCATCGTGTCGGGCGCGCCGGCGGCCTGCGAGCCGCCGAAGGCGAACTGGACGTCGTCCCAGCCCACGCCGGCGTCGGCACAGGCGCGCCGGACCGCGGTGACGCCCTGCTCCATGCCCGAGACGCCGTCGTGGCGACCGAACTCGTGCATCCCGATCCCGACGATCGCGACCTCGTCACTCATGTCTGCTCCGTCTCCTGCTCGTGCCGTTGATGTTGGTGGTGGCGGTGGTGGAACTCAGCCGACCGGCTGAAAGGCGTACGTGACGACCTCGTTGCCGTCGGCGTCGATGGCCAGCGGAACGATGACGAGCTCCATCTCCATGCCGATGTGCAGCCGCTCGGGGTCGGACTCGGTGAGTCGAGCTTCGACCTTGACCTCGCCCGGCAGTTCCACGTAGCCGACGCCGAACGGTCGGAACGTCTTCGGGTCGGCGTCGCCGGCGTACGGCGGGGCCTTCGGCGGGAACCCCTGCACCGTCCAGGTCCACAACGTCCCCCGGCGCGCCAGCTCGACGACCTCGGTCTCGGTGCCGGTGCACTTTGGGCATCCGGACTGGACGGGGAACGTGTGATTGCCGCAGGTGGTACAGCGGCTGCCCAGCAATCGGGGTTCGTCGGACGGCCACGTGAAGACGCCCTCGCTCACCGGGATCCGGCTCGACATGTGACCTCCCCCTCCCCCGGCACCCGATGCGGGCACCAGCTCGTGCCGTGCGGGTCCATGCACATGACGACATGGCGGGACGACGGCATCGGCAGCGTAGCGAGCACGGCAGCGAGAAACTAACCGGCCGATCAGTTCCGACGCGCGACCTTGTCCTGCCGGCCCCGCCCTCGCAGGCGTTACTCGACGTCGGCCCCCCACGAACGCGCGACACTTACCCCCCACGGACACGAATGGGGACCATGGACACGATGCCGACTGCTAGCACCGAGATCGATGCGGGCTGGCTCACGACCGCGCTGCGCGCCGGCGGAGCGATCGACGAACGTACGTCGGTGACGGGGGTGGACGCCGAGCCGATCGCCGCGGGCATCGGCTTCATGGGCGAGGTCGCCCGGCTCCGTCCCACCTTCACCGGTGGCCAGGGACCGCGCACGGTCATCGTCAAGATCCCGACGCAGAACCCCGTGGTGCGCGAGATGATGAAGCCGGCCCGGGTGTTCGAGCGCGAGGCCCGCTTCTACGCCGAGCTCGCGCCGCAGCTCGCCGTGGTCGCCGACGCCCTCTACGTCGCCGCCGACTACGAGACCGACAACTACGTGCTCGTGCTCGACGACCTCGGTCACCTGCGCGTCGGTGACCAGGCGGCCGGCGCGGACGTGGCCGACGCCGAGGCGGCGCTGGTCGCGCTGGCCGCGCTGCACGCCCAGTTCTGGCGGTCGCCGCGGCTCGACTCGCTGGCCTGGATGCCGATGGCCAACGCCGACAGCATGAAGATCGGCCGCGAGATCTACCAGGCGTCGCTGCCGGGCTTCCGCCACGTCTTCGGCCACGCGATCGACCCGGCGAACGAGGCGCTCGTCGACCGGTTCGGGGACAACGTGCATCAGCTCCTCGACCGCCTCGCCGCGATGCCGACGACGATCATGCACTTCGACTACCGGCTCGACAACCTCTTCTTCGGTGCCGACTCGACGGTGCGGATGATCGATTTCCAGGCGTCGAGCAAGGGTGGCGGCGCGTACGACGTCGGGTACTTCCTCAGCCAGAACCTGGACATCAAGACGCGGCGCGCCGGCGAAGACCACCTGCTCCGCACCTACCACGACGCGCTGGTAGCGGGCGGCGTCGCCGACTACTTGTTCGACCAGCTGGTCGAGGACTACCGCGTCGGGGTGCTGTACGGATGGATCATCCCCGTGTTCGCTGTCGGCACACTCGACTCGTCGAGCGAGCGGGCGATGACGCTGTGGACCCGGGTCATCGAGCGCAGCCAGGCGGCGATGAGCGACCACCACGTCGCCGACCTCCTCGACTGAACGCCAGCGATCAGCCCTCGGGCACGGGGTAGTGCAGGCCGGGGATGCCACCGGCGAGCGCCTGGTACCACTCGGGTCGCGCCACGATCCCCGGGTAGCCAGCACCGCCGATGCGCGGAGCGGTGTCCGCGTTCCATTCGTGATGGATCGGCGGGATCTGGAAGTAGCCGTTCGATGCGTTCGTGCCACCGTCGACGACAAGATCGTGCCCGGTTATGTAGCTCGCGCCGTCCGACGCGAGGAACAGCACTGGTGCGATGATCTCGTCCACCTCGCCGAGACGGCGCATCGGCGTGCGGCTGGCGATCCACTTGTCCATGCCGAGCCCTTCGAGCGCCGGCCGAACCATCTCGGTGATGATGAACCCGGGCGACACAGAGTTGACGCGCACGCCACGGTCGGCCCACTCGCAGCCGAGCTGCTGCGTGAGGTTCCGAAGGGCGCCCTTGGCTGCCGTGTAGGCGATGATGTTGAACTCGTTCGCGCCATTCCCCATGATCGAGCAGATGTTGACGATCGACCCGGATCCCCGCGCGAGCATGTGCTTGCCGACGTCACGGAGGTACATGAACGCGCCGTTGAGGTCGACAGACAGGATCCAGTTCCACGTCGCCATGTCGAACTGCTCCGGGGCGATCCCACGGATGTCCGCCACCCCGGCGTTGTTGACGAGCACGTCGATCGCGCCGTGGGCCTCGATGGCCGCAGCCACGACGCGGGCGACGTCGTCTTCCACCGAGACGTCGCCGACGACGGTCGTCACCTTCACTCCGTGAGCCCGACACGACTGGGCGACCGCCTCCAGGAGATCGCCGGAACGCGCGGTCAGCACGAGGTCGCCGCCGGCGGCGGCGAAGCCGTTGGCGAACCCCTCCCCTAGTCCGTAGGACGCGCCGGTGATGAGCACGGTCTTGCCGCTGAAGTCGAACATCGTTCCCCCTGCTGCACGCGCCACGCCGACCGTGACGTCGCCGATACCTTCGCATGCTGCTCCGCGACGTGGCTAACGGTCACCTGCTCGGGCCGCCCCCGAGTCCGATGCGGCACCCTGCCCGTCACCGCCCGGGATCGACGAGCACCTTGAGCTGATCGGTCTGCCCGCTCGCCAGCTCGCTGAGCGTTCCCGCCAGCCCATCGAGCCCGATCGTCGAGGTGTGGAGCGGGTCGACGGCGACGCGACCGTCGGCGATCATCGCCATCGCCATCTCGAACTCCTCGTGGAAGTAGGCGAGCGACGCGGTGACGGCGATCTCCTTGACGAGCCACACCGCCGGCGTGATCGGGGCATCCTCGTCGGCGAGGCCGATCAGGCACATCCGCCCTCCCCGCCGAGCGAGTTCGACGGCGCGCTGCACGGCGAACGGCCGGCCGACGCACTCGTACACGATGTCAGCGCCGAGCCCGTGCGTGTGCTCCCGCACCAGGTCGTCGGTGGCGGTGCCCGGCGCGACGGCGTCGTGGGCGCCCAACTGAAGGGCGACCGCCCGCCGGGCCGGGCTCGGTTCGACGACGATGACCCGGCTGGCGCCCGCCGCCCGCACCCACTGCAGCGTGCCCAACCCGATCGGTCCGGCCCCCTGGACCACGGCGACGTCTCCGAGACGCAGCCCGCTCGACCGCACGGCGTGGAACGCGACGGTCGCCGGCTCGACCTGCGCCGCCTGCGCGGCCGTCAGGCGCGGGTCGACGCGCACCACGCGCGACGCGGCGACGGCGATCCGTGGCGCGAAGCCGCCGTGCGGTGGAGCGAGCGCATCACGGCCCAACGCCGACAGGAACACGGTCTGGCAGCGGTCGGTCTGGCCGGCGTGGCAGGCGCGGCACGCCCCACAGGCCGGCGCCACGGCAACGACGACCCTGTCGCCCTCGGCGACGGCGCGGACGTCACGGCCCGCCGCGGACACCACACCGGTCCACTCGTGCCCGCAGATCGCCGGGTTGTAGGGGCGGCCCGACTGGAAGGCGTGGATGTCGGTGCCACAGATGCCGCAGTAGTCGATGGCGACGACGACGCCGGCGTCGGCCGGCACCGGTTCGGGGAACTCGCGCAGCTCCACCGTCTCCCTGCCCGTGATCAACGCTGCGTGCACGATGGCCTCACTTCCCGCTTGTCCGAGCTCGACGATGACGGCCCGCTCACCCTGCCAGATGCGATGCGCGGACACCCACCCTCGACAGAACTAACCGCTTGGTCAATAATGCGCCCATGACCGCGACCGAGCACCGTCCGGCACGCTCGCCGGGCCTGTCGTACCAGGAGCTGCTTGATCTCGACACCCATCCGGTGCCGGGTGTACTGCGCCTGGAGTCGCCCAGAGACCTCGGCGACGCCGACGTCCCGATCGACCGCTACACGTCGCGCGACTGGCACCGGCTCGAGGTCGACCGGCTCTGGAAGCGCGTGTGGCAGTTCGCCTGCCGCGAGGAGCACATCCCCGAGCCGGGCGACTACATCGTGTACGAGATCGCCGGGCTGTCGTTCCTGGTGGTGCGCACCGAGACGGGCGAGATCAAGTCGTACCCGAACGCCTGTCTCCATCGCGGCCGACGGCTGAAGGACCACGACGGTCGCTGCTCAGAGCTGCGTTGCGCGTTCCACGGGTTCACGTGGGGGCTGCGCGGCAACCTCGAACGGGTGCCGGCGCGGTGGGACTTCCCGCACGTCAACGAGCGCCTGGCGGACGACTTCCATCTGCCGGAGTGTCAGGTGGCCACGTGGCAGGGGTTCGTGTTCGTCAACCCCGACGCCGGCGCCCCCCCGTTCGCGACCTACGTCGACGAGCTCGACCGGCAGTTCACCGGTGCGTGGGACTTCACCGACCGGTACGTGCAGGCGCACGTAAGCAAGGTGGTCCGGGCCAACTGGAAGATCACGCAGGAGGCGTTCTGCGAGGCGTACCACGTCAGCGCGACGCATCCCCAGATCCTTGTGTCGCTCGGTGACACCAACTCGCAGATCGACATCTGGGACACGTGCGCCCGGGTGATCACGCCGGGGGCCACGCCGAGCCCGCTGCTCGACTGGAAGCCGACCGAGCAGGACGTGTTGCGGTCGATGCTCGACGTCCGCGTCGATCAGGAGGCGCCGCTCACCGTCGCCGAAGGCCAGACCGCGCGCAGCACCGCCGCGGCGGCCTCCCGCGAGCGCTGGCGAGCGACCGCCGGGGATGTCGTCGACCGGATGTGCGACGCCGAGATGACCGACAGTCTCGACTACACGCTCTTCCCCAACTTCCACCCTTGGGGAGCGTTCAACCGCATCGTGTACCGCTTCCGCCCCAACGGGGACGACCACCGCAGCTCGATCATGGAGGTGCTCTTC
>JAYUAM010000047.1:0-2609 GCA_043741295.1 Acidimicrobiia bacterium | reverse complement strand
ATCGACGAGCTGCCCACCGAGCAGCGCGCGGCCCTGGCCGGACTGTTCGCCGCCCGACGGACGTCCCGCGCGACGACCTCGTCGCGAGAGTGACGGGTAGTCGCGGCCGGTCAGTCGGGACGGACGGCGAGGGTGACGACGAACGGTCGATGATCGCTGCCGGCGTGGTCGAGATCGCGCACATCGGTGGCCCACACCAAGCGGTTGGTCAGGGCGTGGTCGAGTCGCACGAGCGGTAGCCGGGCGAACAAGCCGCGGGCGGCGAGCATGAACGACCCGCGCCAACCGAGCCCGAGCGCCCCGTGGGCATCGTGCAGACCGGCGCGGTCGAGGTCGGTGAAGCCCTCTCGATGCACTGTGCTGTTCAGATCGCCGGCGACGACGAGCGGCGACTGGACCCGCTCGGCGAAGTTGCTGAGGGCGCGCACCTGTCGCCGCCACGTCGAGTAGCCACCGCGCTCGACGGCGGCCATCGGGATCGCGCCGACCACCTGCAGCTCCTGCCCTCCGACCGTGATCGTCGCCGTGGCCGCGCGCAGTTCGCCGATGTCGATCATCTCGATGACGCTCGGCTCCACGGCGCTGTAGAGCGACACGGCGTAGGCCGAGTCGTCATCGGGGTCGAAGGTGCGGTGGGGGTAGCGGTCCCGACCGCCAGCGGCGTCGAACGCCGCCCGGAACGCTGGCGTGGTCTCGACGACGACGAGCACGTCGGCCCCGGACCCGATGAGCTGCGTGGCCGACGTGGCGAGCTCGTCGTTGTCGACGTAGATGTTGGCGAGCGCGACCGTGGTCGTGGGCGCGTGGCGCACCCAGCGGGGCGGCGACTTGCGCGTGGCGAGTCGGCAGAGCACGAGCACGTGGTAGGCGCTGAGACAGGCGGCGATCGCGGCGACCGGCCAGGCGTGCACGGCAAGAGCGACGGCGAGACCGAACCAGGCGAGGATGAGCGTGACCGGTGTCGAGTCCTGCAACAACGCGATCACGGCATGCCCGCGCACCTTGGCGAGCCGTGTGGCGACGAGGAGGAGCGGTGGCCCGACCAGGATGGCGAGCGTGCTCGGTTCGGCGATGGCGGCCAGGCTCATGGGACGGTGACCCGACGACCCGGCCGGTCAGTCCCGCGGCGGCCCGGACGGACCCGGACGGCTCAGCACGAAAGACATGGGAACCTGTATACCCGGCCGTTGCGCTGATCTGACGGTCGAAACCCACCGATTCGGGTGACTGTGCCGAACGACCGGCAGATACTCTCGGGTCCTCCGAGCCGCGATCGTGTGGCCGCCGCCGACCGATTCCGGGAGACCGCCATGGCCAGCCTCGACGACTTCGAGCGCTACCCGCTCACGTTCGGCCCGTCGCCGATCCATCCGCTCAAGCGCCTGTCGGCGCACCTCGGCGGCGGTGTGGAGATCTGGGCCAAGCGCGAAGACTGCAACTCGGGCATCGCCTTCGGCGGCAACAAGGTGCGCAAGCTCGAGTACCTGGTGCCCGAGGCGATGGCCCAGGGTTGCGACACGCTCGTGTCGATCGGCGGCGTGCAGTCGAACCACACGCGTGCCGTCACCGGTGTCGCCGCCCACCTCGGGTTGAAGGCGGTCACGGTGCAGGAAGCGTGGGTCGACTGGCCGGACGTCGTGTACGACAAGGTCGGCAACATCCAGCTCTCGCGGATCATGGGCGGCGACGTGCGCATGGACCCGGCCGGGTTCGACATCGGCATCCGTTCCAGCTGGCAGCGCGCCCTCGATTCGGTGGTCGAGGCCGGCGGGAAGCCGTACGCCATCCCGGCCGGCGCATCCGACCATCCGCTCGGTGGGCTCGGCTTTGCCAACTGGGCGCGCGAAGTGGCGGCGCAAGAGGCTGAGCACGGCCTGTTCTTCGACCACGTGATCGTGTGCACGGTCACCGGCTCGACGCACGCCGGGATGATCGCCGGCTTCGCACTGGAGGATCGTCACGACCGGCACCTCATCGGCATCGATGCATCGGCGACGATGGAGAAGACGGTCGAGCAGGTGACGCGCCTCGCCCGGGCGACGGCCGCCAAGATCGGGGTCGAGCGCGAGCTGCGACCCGACGAGATCACGATCGTCGACGGCTACTCGGCCGGCACCTATGGGATTCCCGACGCCCAGACGATCGACGCCATCCGCACGTGCGCGCGGTTGGAGGGCATGCTCACCGATCCGGTGTACGAGGGGAAGTCGATGGCCGGCATGATCGCCATGATCCGCTCGGGCGAGATCCCCGCCGGGTCGAAGGTGCTCTACGCCCACCTCGGTGGCCAGCCCTGCCTGCCCGCCTACGCCGGCGTGCTGTAGTTCGGGCTCCCCGCCTCTCGGTGGCGATCCGGTCGGTCAGCGTGGCCGGGGTGCGGCGAGTTGAGCGGCGGCGTCGTCGATCAGCCGTTGGAGGTGCAGGCCGCGATGCACGTCGAGTTCGTGCGGCCGGCCGGCAGTGACGGCGGCGGCGAGCTCGGCGACGATGCGGTGCTGGGCTGTCGCGAACTCAGCGGCCGCCTGCTCGGGGGTGAACGCGGCGGCGTCGAACGTGTGGGCCTCATCGAGCCCGTGCACCTCGACGCGCAGACCGCCGTTCTGATTGCT
>JAYUAM010000046.1:0-2610 GCA_043741295.1 Acidimicrobiia bacterium | reverse complement strand
GCCTTCCAAGTAGTCGTTGACGATCTCGACGATCTGTCGACACGTGGGGTGGCTCCCCGCCCAAGCATGTCCGCCGTCTGATGTCATCGTGGGTCCGTCTATCGAGGTGTCGTCCGCGTTACACAGATTCTACGACGTCGATAGCTGGCGGCGCGGCGAGCCGTCGGTACGCTCGCCGGCGGTGCCCCGCTCTCGTCGTCGATGGATCCGGCGTGGTGGCCGCACGGGTGCCGGCGGGCGGGTCGCGATCGGGGCCGTGTCGGCGCTCGGTGCGGTGTGCCTCGCCGGGTCTCCGCTGTACCTCTCCTCGGTTGCGTCGGGTGCGTTACAGGACGAGCTCGCCCACACGTGCCTGGCCGACGTCGGTGTGCTGATCCCGATGGCGTCGGTTTCGCCGGACGACGGGCATCGGCTCGACGTCGCCGCCGCGGCTGCGCTCGGCCGGCACACACAGCCCGGCGTGCTCACGGCGTTCGCCATCGTCCTGGCCGACGTCGGAGGACCGGGTGCGCCGCCGACCCGGGTGTTCCTGCTCAACCGGCCGGGCCAGGAGGCCAACCTCGGCCGCCCGGTCATCGCGCCGCGTGACGGCGAGGTCCTGGTGCCGGAGTCGCTCGGCGCGCCGGGCAAGGTGCTCGCCGGTGACACGCTCTCGCTGCACACGGTCGACGCCAGCGGCGTCGAGCAGTCGCGGATGAGCTTTCGGGTCGCCGACACCTATCCGGCCGTGCCCACCCGCCCCGAGCCGACCTTCTGGTGTGGGTTGCGAAGCCTGTTCCGGTCGCCGACATCCGATCCGGCCGACCCGCCGACGCCGACGCCGTTCGCCACCGTCGACGACATCGCCAAGCTGGGCGGCAACTACCACGCCAGCCAGTGGGAGATGCGGCCCGAACCGGCCGGTCTCAGCCGCCACGATGCTGCGGTGCTCGCCGATCGCTTCGACGAGTTCGTCGTCACCGCTCGCCGCCTCGTCGACGTCCAGGACCGGTCGGTGAACAAGCTCGCCGGTGGTGACGCGCTGCGGGCCGTGGTTCGCCACGCCGGCACGGCGAGCGCAGTGGTCGCCGGCACCATGGCTCCGGTCCGGCTCGCCGGCCTGCTCGCCGCCGCTGCGCTGCTCGTCGCGGCCACCGCCCTCGTGACGCGTGAGCGCGAGCGGGAGCTGCGTCTGCGGTTGTTGAAGGGCCAGTCACCCGGTGCGCTCGGGGTCCGGGTCGCAGCCGGCACGGTGGGTTCGGTGATCATCGGCGCGATCGCCGGCGGGGCACTCGCCCTGCTCGCCGTGCGGACCTTCGGGCCGGCTCCCGAGCTGGAACGGGCCGCCGTGCGCAGCGCCCTCCAGCAGACGGTGCTCGGTGTGCTGGCTGCGGTCGGACTCGTCGTCGTCGTGGCCGCAGTCCGGGTCGGGGGCCTCGTCGACGGCCGATCGTCGATGCGCCGCACCTCGCTCCGCTTCGTCCCGTGGGAGCTGGTACCGGCCGCCGCCGCGGTGGTCGCGTTCGGCCGGCTCGACCGGATCGGTGGCATCCAGCAGATCGGCGCGCAGGTCGCCAACGCCGACCTGGGCGCCCAGGCGTTCCCACTCCTTGCGATCATCGCCCCGCTGGCCGTGCTCACCCGCCCGCTGCAGTGGCTGTTGCGGCGCGGCCGACTCGCCGGCGGTCGGCTACCGCCGTCGGTGCTGACAGGGCTGCGGCGCTCGTTGGCCGAGCCGGCGGTGACGGCGGCGATGGTGCTCGCCACCGCTCTGGCGGCCGGCTCGTTCGCGCTCGCCCACACCCTCACGGACAGCGCCCGCACGATGCTCCACGACAAGGCGACGACCTTCATCGGCAGCGACGAGGCGGTGACCACCGATGCCGTCCGCCCACTTCCGGCGCCGTTCGACGCCTACGGCACTGTCGTGCTGCGAGCCCAGGGGCACAGCGGCGACCGGTCGGTAGACGTCCTCGGCGTCGATCCCGCCACGTTCGCCCGGGCCGTGCACTGGCGCAACGACGCCGCCGACCGTTCGCTCCCGTCTGTTCTCACCACGCTGTCGACGGCCGGGTCGACGGGCGCCACGCCGGCCATCGTCGTCGGTGGCACGCTGCCGGCGGCGAACCTCACGACCTTCGACGGCAAGACCTTCGACGTGCGGGCCGCCGGCACCGCCCGCTGGTTCCCCGGCTACCGCAACGGTGCCGTTCTTGTCGTCGTCGATCGTGATGCGCTGGCGGGCAGCGCCTTCTCGCGCAGCACCGAGATCTGGCTGCGCGACCCACCGGCCGACGACGCCGCCCGGCTGCGGACGGCGGGTGTCGCCGCCCGAAGTCCCGTCGATCTCACCCTCGTGTTCGACGTCACGAGCTTCCGCACGGTGCGCTGGGCGTACGCGACGCTGTCGGTTCTTGCGGTGCTCGTCGGTATCGTCGTGCTGCTCGCCCAACTGCTCGTGCTGGCCGCCCGTCGGCAGCGACGGCAGGCCGCCCACGTGCTCACCACGCGCATGGGGCTCGGGCGGCGCGGCGAGGCCGTCGGCCTCGTCGCCGAGATCGCGCCGGCGCTCGCCGTTGGCGCGGCGGTCGGCTCGGCGATCGGCTGGCTCGTGGCGCGGTTGTCGGTCGC
>JAYUAM010000045.1:0-2612 GCA_043741295.1 Acidimicrobiia bacterium | reverse complement strand
GCGATCGCCGCCCCGGGCGTCGCCATCCAGGTGGCGGGAGCAAGCTTCGCTGACACCCAGAGCAGCACGACAACGCCGGCGACCGTGCCGAGCACGAGCGCCGACGCGCCGAGGCGGCCGAACGCCGAGCTGCTCGCCGACGTTGCCGCCTGCACGGCGAGGCCGAGCGCCAACGGCGCGCCGAGGAGCACGGCGCCCGGGCCGAGCCGGCGACCGGTGGGCTGGACCAGGACTACTCCGACGATCGTGCCGACGACGTAGCCGGCCAGGCTGACGAGGGCACCGATGGCGACGAAGAGCACCGCCGCGCCCAAGGCGTCCATGCCGTGCGTGGTGGCGAGGTCGTGGGCGAACAGTGCATACGACAGTCCGAAACCTCCGGCGACGGCACCCATCGAGACGGCGAGCGGGAGAAGAGCCAGGCGTGTCCGGCTGCGGGCCAGCGATGGCGTGACGGTGGAGACCATGCGTCCATCCTCGGCACGAACGGCCCCGCCCACCAGTGGGGGAACCCCCTAAGGAGTCGTGGGGTGTTCGGTGACTCCCGGCGACGGCGCCGTGAAGAACACGTAGGCGACGTCGTCGAAGGAGTCGACGGCAAACGTGTAGAGCAGACGCATCGTGGACGTGCCGGTGTTGGCGAGGCTGTGCTCGGCCCCGCCGGGAACGAACACCGCCGAGCCGGCGCGCACGGCGGTGCTCTCACCGTCGATCGTCACGACGCCCTCGCCCGCGATCACGTAGTACACCTCGGCCGGTGGGTGGTGGTGGAGCGGGTTGCCGACCGTGGCGTCGGGTGCGAGCTCGGCGACGCCGAGGGTGAGGCCGGCGGTCGGGGTGCGCTCGCTGCTGAAGATCGTGCGCCAGGTGATGCTGCCCCGCCCCGGATCGTCCCACCCCTCGACGGCGAGGTCGTCGACGTGCACCACGGTGGGGAGCTCGGCCGTCATCGCCGAATCTTGTCAGCAGTCGAACGTGGCGTCGATCACGGCGCACAACTCGTGCATCCGGGTGGGCCCGATCGAGCCGACGCGTCGCACAAGCAGGCCCTTGGCGATGGTCTGGATGTTGTCGAACGAGGCGACCGAGTCGATGGAAAGGCCTTCGGCCTGGCCGAGTCGGAGCTCGCTTGGCAGGTCGCGTATGCGACGTGTGACCGGGGTGACGAGGACGCGCGCCATGACGTTGTTCGCTGCGTCCCGGCTGACGACGAGAAACGGACGGCCCTTGGTGTCGGGCGTCTCACCCCACCAGATGTCGCCGCGCGCTACCACCAGCGCTCCCAGGGCTCTTCCTCGATCGACGCGATACCGAGGCGGGTCGCTTCGGCGATCTCCTCGGGCGTGTCCGGATGGGCGGCGTAGCCAGCGCGGTAGGCCTCGTCGATCGTCCGCCGGCGCTCGCTCACGATGATCACGTCGAGGCCGGCGCGCACGACGTGCGAGCGGCTCTCGAACCGCCCGGCGGCCACCAGCGCATCGATGCGCGAGAGCAGCTCATCGGGCAACTTCAGGGCGATCTGCGCAGTCATGCGAGCAGTATAGCCGTCCGTACCACGTCTGGTGCGACGGTCCGACGGTGTCGACCGGGGACCAGCGGTGGGATCAGCCGACGACCTCGGACACCTGCATCACGGGCGCGATGTTCGTGTAGTTGGCGACATCGGCCATCACGTCCGGCATCTCGGGGCAGGCCATCGCCGCCTGGAAGCCGTCCATCGAGTCGAAGGTGAAATGGACGCTGGCGACGTAGGGGCCGTCTACGCCCTTGTCGATCTCGGTCGTGTCGGCCTTGAAGGCCTTGGCCGCCATAGGCACGTGGCTCGCCGCGTAGTAGTTGTGGTCGAAGGTCGTGCCCTCGCCGGACGGGTAGTGGACGCTGAGTCGGATCATTCCTCGACGGTACCGCGCTGCCGAGGCTCGCCGATTCGCCGGCCTCGGTTGCGTCATTCCCAGAGCCGTCCGGCTCCCCAACGGCGTTCGCGCAGCGCAGCCATGATCGCCACGAGGTTGGCGTCGCGCTCGTCCATGAGCTGGTCGATCGTCCGGTGACCGGACTGGGCGTCGGACTGCTCGGTGATCAGGTCGACGAGCTCGTCGGTGAACGGCGGCACGTCGGTGAGCTTCGACCATGGCCATGCGAGCGCGGGACCGAACTGGGTCATGAAGTGGCGCATCCCGGCCGGGCCGCCGGCGATCCGGTAGGTCTCGAACATGCCCATCTGGGCCCAGCGCAGGCCGAACCCGTACATGATCGCCTCGTCGATCTCGGTGGTCGTGGCCACCCCGTCGTGGACGAGCCACAGGGCCTCGCGCCACACCGCTTCGAGCAGGCGGTCGGCGATGAACGCGTCGATCTCCTTGCGCACGACGAGCGGGTGCATGCCGACCGCGCCGTACAGCTCGCGGGCCCGGTCGATGGTGGCCGTGGACGTCTGCTGACCCCCGACCACTTCGACGAGCGGCAGGAGGTAGACGGGGTTGAAGGGATGGCCGACCACGAGCCGGTCGGGGTGGACCAGCGACTCCTGCAGCTTGGTCGGCAGCAGACCCGAGGTAGACGAGCCGATGATGGCGGCCGGTTCGGACGCGGCGTCGATCGCGCCGAGCACC
>JAYUAM010000044.1:0-2614 GCA_043741295.1 Acidimicrobiia bacterium | reverse complement strand
TGCGGCCCGCTCGTGACGTGCGCGGCGCGCACCCGCATGTCGTGGCTCGGCTCGACCCCGACCACCTCGTACGCCCAGCGCGCCGCCCACCGCGTCGACAAACCGGTTCCGCTACCGAGGTCGACGACGAACGCCGGTCGGCCACCCACGTACGCGGTGATCGCCTCGGCGATCGTCGACGGCGGCGTTGGCCGGACGCGGTCGTAGAGGTCAGCAAAGCCGGCGAATCGGTGGGCGTTGGCGGCCAGCTCGTGGTGGTGCTCCACGGCCCGACACTATGCCTCCCGAGTTCCGTTCCCGGCTCCGTCGCCCCTCGACCCGGTCGCTCCAGCGAGGGTGGACCGCCCGACCTCGCCCGTGGCTTGCGGTCCGAGCGCAGCCGGTCACCCCAGGTAGGCGTCGACCGCCGGGGGCGCGGGGAGGCCGACCGGAGGGGGCACGGGCAGGTGGATCGTGAACACCGCACCACCGTCGTCGGGATGGTTGCTCACCGTGACGTAGCCGTCGTGGCTGGTGACGACGTCCTTCACGATCGCCAGGCCGAGTCCCGAGCCGGGCAGCCCGCGGGAGGCGAGCGATCGGTAGAAGCGGTCGAACACGCGGCCGAGGTCCTCGGGCGGCACGCCCGGACCGTGATCGCGCACCTGCACGAAGCCCGGACGCACCGTGATGTCGATGCTCTGTTCGGAAGGCGAGAACTTGGCGGCGTTGTCGACGAGGTTGTCCACCGCCCGTTGCAACAGGCGGGCGCGGCCGGCGGTCGGCGCAGCGAGCGCGTCGAGCACGACCGGTCGGTCGGACCGGCGCTGCAACCGCTCGACGGCCCGCCGCCCGATGTCGGCGAGGTCGACGCCGGTCACCGGTTCGTCGGCTCCCGTCGCACTCGACAGGGCGACGAGCTCGTTCGTCAGCCCGGTCAGCTCGCGCAGCTCGGAATCAAGATCGGCGAGCAACCGGTCGCGCGGGGGCCCGGCGAGGTCGGGGTGACGGCGAAGGACGTCGACGTTCGCGCGCACGCTCGTCAGCGGCGTGCGCAGCTCGTGCCCGGCGTCCTGTACCAGTCGGGCCTGCTGTTCCTGCGACTGGCGCAGGTGGTCGACCATCGTCGTGAACGAGCGGGCCAACCGACGCGTCTCGTCCTTCGTCGTGGCGTCGCCGTCGGTCTGGCTGGCCGGGAGGGCGACATCGAGGCTGCCGGTCGACGCGATCTGCTCGGTCGCCGCGGTGAGCGCGGTGATCGGTGCGGTTGCCCGCCGGGTCACCAGCCAGCCGACCGCGGCGGCGAGTGCGCTCACGCCGGCGACAAGCAGGAGGTAGCGCGTGCGGAGCCGTGCCAGCACGTTGGAACGTTCCGTCGTGCTGAGCGCGAACTGCACGGCACCGAAGGGCACCCGCACGGTGGCGATCCGACGCTCGTCGCCACGCACCTTCACCGTGCGCACGTGGTTCGCCGAAGCCCCCGAGGCGACCCTGAGCTCGTCGGCGTTCACCGGCAGCCGGACCGTGCCGTTCGATGCGGCGAAGGTTCCGTCGGTGTCGATGCACTGGACCTGGAAGCTGTCGCCCGAGCCGCTCACGAAGTCGATCGACAACGAGTCGGTGCTCGTCCTCGCCGCGGCCTGGCACAGCTCCAGCGCCGAACGCCCGTCGGGGTCGTTGAGGCGGAACCCGACGATGAGGTTGTCGAGCGTGTTGTCCTGGGCGTGGTCGAGCTGGGTGACCGTGCTCTGATACCCGATGACGGCCACCGCCGAAACGGCCAATGCGGTGAGGAGCCCGACCAGCAACGCCAGCCGGGCCCGCAGCGTCGTCACGGCTCGCGCCTCTCGATCACCATTCGAGCACCAAGCTCACGGTTCACGGTTCACGGCTCGCACGCGCGCACGCGTACGCGTACGCGCATCACGATTCTCGAAGCGTGTAGCCGACGCCGCGGACGGTGTGGATCAGGCGCACCTCGCCGTCCTGTTCGGTCTTGCGGCGCAGGTAGCTGATGTAGACAGCGAGCGCCTTCGAGTCTGGCCCGAAGTCGTAGCCCCACACGCGGTCGTAGATCGTCGAAGGGCTGAGCACGATGCCGGCGTTGCGGGCGAGAACCTGCAGCAGGTCGAACTCGGTGCGGGTCAGCTCCATCTCGCGCTCGCCACGCCACGCCCGGCGGGCCGCTTCGTCGATACGCAGGTCGGCGACCTCCATGACCCGGCCCGGCTCGTCGTACGAGGTGCGCCGCACGAGAGCGCGCACCCGGGCGAGCAACTCGTCCACGGCGAACGGTTTCGGGAGGTAGTCGTCGGCGCCGGCATCGAGGCCCGACACGCGGTCCGACACTTCGGTGCGGGCGGTGATGATGAGGATCGGCAGGTGGTTGCGCTGCGAGCGCAGGCGCCGGCACACGGTGAGACCGTCGAGGTGCGGCATCATCACGTCGAGCAGGAGCAGGTCGGGCTGATGCTGCTCGACGGCAGCGAGCGCGGCGTTGCCGTCGTGCACCGCGCTGACGTCGTAGCCCTCCAGTTCGAGGGCGCGCACCACCGCTTCACGGACCGCCCGGTCGTCTTCGGCTACCAGCACGCGAGTTCCCACGGTCGCCGTGTATAGCCCCTGGCGGTGAGCC
>JAYUAM010000043.1:0-6199 GCA_043741295.1 Acidimicrobiia bacterium | reverse complement strand
ACATCATCAAGTCGGGCGGGTTCAAGGTGGGTGCCGGTGAGGTCGAGTCGGCGCTGCTCGCCCATCCGTGCGTCACCGAGGCGGCCGTCGTCGGGATGCCCGACGACGATCTCGGGCAACGGATCGTCGCCTTCGTGGTGTGCGACGGCGTCGACGGTGCGACGCTCACGGGGTTCGTCGCCGAGCGCCTGTCCGCCCACAAGCGCCCACGCGAAGTGCGCCTCGTCGACTCGTTGCCCCGAAACGCGATGGGCAAGGTCCAGAAGACGAAGCTCACGAGTTGACGACCGCGGTCGTTGCCGACAACCCGTCCACGGCGACGCGGCGATGACGGGGAGCGAGCGGTAGGGAGCTGTGGACGGTGCCGCCGAGCGTGGCCGCTCCGCCGACGACCTCAGCGCTCGACACCGGGCCGCTCGTGACCGTGACGGTGCCGCCCGTCGCCTCCGACCGGCAGGCGGACGAGAGCGGTTTCCTGCAGGTCGTCGGCTTGCTCCTGGTGATCGCCATCGTCGTCGGCCTCGTGCGGTTCCTGCGGTCGCGGGCGCGGAGACCGCGGCGGCGCCGGGTCGAGCGGCGCCGCAAGCGGCAGGACTTTGCGGTGCTCCCCGAGGTCGACGATCTGCCGGTGGCAGTCGACGTGGAGGCTGCACGGGAGGCGCTCGCGGGCGAGGGCGATCCGCGCAACTCGATCATCGCCTGCTGGATGGAGCTCGACCGCCAGGCGGCCACCGCAGGGCTGGCGCGACGCGCGTCCGAGACCTCGGCGGAGTACGCCGAACGAGTGCTGTCTGGGTCTCCGGTCGACCCGGTTCCGATCGGCGACCTCGCCGCGCTGTACCGCGAGGCGCGCTTCTCGCGTCACGAGCTCGACGACGGCCACCGGTCACGCGCGTTCGACGCGCTCGAGCGCATCGCTCGGGCGCTCCCTGTCCCTGCCGGAGCACCGACGTGACGAGGTGCCGCGCGGCGATCGCCTTCGGCGTTTGGCTTCTGGTCGTCGGTGGCCTGTGGGCGACCGACTCACGCCCGGCGGCCGTCGGTCTCGCGGCAATCGTGCTGACGGTCGCCGCGGTGCTCCTCGTGGCCTTCGACCTCCTGGCATCGGTCGGCACCGTCGATTGGGGCCGCGTGTCGGCGACGGAGGGGAGCCTCAGGCGCCAGCTCGGGGACCGCTGGGCACGAACGCTGCGCTCCGAGCTCGAGGCGCGCCCGACGGCACGAATCGACCGATCTGAGCGAGCGCCTCGTCGAGCTGGTCGATGATCGCCTGCGGGCGCGGCGCATCGATCGTCAGGTCGACGAGGCGATGGCGATGCGGGCGCTGTCGCCCGCGCTCCGCCGGCTGGTGACCGAGGTCCATCCGATCCGCACGTTGCGCGAGGCCGAGCAACTGGTCGCCGAGATCGAGGCGCTGTGACCGACCCGGGGGGACCCACCGCGGTCGACATCGCCACGGCGGCGCGCCTCGCCGGGCAGGTGCTCGACGAGGTCAACCGGGCGATCGTCGGCAAGCGCGCGGCGTTGGAGCTCGTGCTCTGTGGCGTGCTCGCCGGCGGTCACGTGCTGATCGAGGACCTGCCCGGTCTCGGCAAGACGCTGGCCGCACGGAGCTTCGCCCAGGCGCTCGGACTGCGGTTCACCCGGGCCCAGTTCACCCCCGACCTGCTCCCCGCCGATCTCACCGGCTCGTTCGTCTTCGACCAACGCAGTCACGAGTTCGTGTTCCGCCGTGGCCCGCTGTTCACCGGCTTCCTGCTGGCCGACGAGATCAACCGCACCCCGCCCAAGACCCAGTCGGCCCTCCCGAAGCGATGCAGGAGCGTCAGATCGCCGTCGAAGGAGAGACGTTCGTTCTCGATGCGCCGTTCCATGTGATCGCCACCGCGAACCCGGTCGAGTACGAAGGAACCTACGCCCTCCCCGAGGCCCAGCTCGACCGCTTTCTGCTGCGCATCGCCTTTGGATACCCGACGGCCGACGAGGAGTGGCAGGTGCTCACGCGGCGCATCGAACGCCGCCAGGAGGCGCACGAGATCCGCACGGTGGTCGCCGCCGCGACGCTGCTGGCGATGCAGGCTGCCGTGGAGACCGTCGAGGTCGACGACGACGTGAGCCGCTACTGCGTCGAACTGGTGGCCGCGACGCGTCGCCATCCGCAGGTGCAGGTCGGCGCTTCGCCGCGTGGAGCGCTGGCCCTGCTGCTGTGCTCCCGCGCTCACGCGGTGATCGCCGGGCGCGACTACGTCACGCCGGAGGACGTGAAGGCGGTGGCGCCCTCCGTCCTTCCCCACCGCGTCACGATCAAACCCGAGCTCTGGCTGACCGCCGCGTCGGGTTCCTCGGTGGCGGCGGAGGTGCTGGCCTCGGTTCCGACGCCGCGGCCCGGCGGAACCGCCCACGGGTGAACAAGACCGAGCGGTGGGAGCCGACAGCCGCCCATGCCCGCGCCACGATCGGCGGGGCGACCATCGCAGTCGGCGCCGTGCTCGCCCGCCGGCCCGACCTCCTCGTGCTCGCCGCGCCGTTCCTCGTCGCCGCCGTCTGGGGCGCCGCGCAACGACCGCGCGCGACGCCGACCGTGGAGCAGGCGATCGGACACGATGTCGTGCGCGAAGGGCAGGCGACGACGTGGCGGGTCGTCGTCGACGACCCGTCCGGGCGCATCGAGGACGTCGCCGTGCGATTGGAACCGCCCCGGTGGGTCGAACTCCTACCGTCGTCCGGGCAGGTCGCGTGCAGCCTTCGCGACGACGGCACCGTGCTCCTCGTCCTGGCTGTGCGGTCGACCCGGTGGGGGCAGCGGCGCGTGGGCCCCGCGTTCGTGGTTGCCTCGAGCGCGTGGGGCGCCTTCCGCTACGTGCACCAGCGAGGCGGGGGCCGGTCGCTGCTGACCCTTCCGCAGCCATCCCCCTTCGACGCGTTCGCACCGCAGCCGTCCCCCTTCGACGCGTTCGCACCGCCGGTGCGGTCACCCGGCCTCGTCGGGCTGAGCCGCTCGCCGCGCCCGGGCAACGGGACCGAGTTCGCCGGCATCCGACCGTTCCAACCCGGCGACCGGCTGCGCCGCATCCACTGGAAGCAGTCGTTGCGGACAGGCTCGTTGCATGTCACCTCGACGTGGGCTGACCACGACCGCCACGTGCTCCTGCTCGCCGACCTGCTGGCCGACGCCGCGATCGCCGAGCACTACGTCAGCGCCAAGGACCGGGTGGCGCTAGTCGTGCTCGGTGGGAGCGACCTGCGGCGTCTGCCGGCCGGTAGTGGTCGCCGCCACCTCCGCCGGATCCTCGACGTGATGGCCTCGTCGGAGCCGGGCACCGATCCGTTCGACAGGGGCCAGCTGCCGCCGCATCTCGACCCCGGACTCCTGGTCGTCATGTTGTCGCCGCTCGTGTCGCACCGCTCGCTCGACCGGGCGGTCGTGCTCGCCCGCCGGGGAATGAGCGTGGTGGTGATCGACTGCCTGCCACCGGACGCCGCCGAGCCCGACGGCGCACACGACCGCGCCTCGAGCGTCGACCCGTACGTGCCACTCGCCTGGCGGATGCGCCTGCTCGAACGCGACCGCGAGGTGCGACGGGTGGTCGAGGCCGGCATCGCCGTCGTGCCGTGGCGCGGTCCGGGGAGCCTCGATCTGGTGCTGCGTGACCTGCAACGGCAAGCGGGCGGACGGGCCGGCGCGAGACGATGAGCGAGATCGCGCGTCTCGGGCGGTGGCCGGCCACGCACGTCGACCCGGCGGCGGTAGCGCTCCGCTCCGTGCTGCTGGCGAGCGGGATCTCGGCGTGGCTGTTCACGTCGCTCGCTTCCCACCGGTTGGCGGGCGGCGTCGGGTTCGTCATCGTCGCCCTCACCGCGCGCTGTGCCTGCTATCCCGACGGCCATGCGGGCCTGCTCGTCGTCGCCGCCGTAACGATCGATTGGTTGGCGACGGTGCACGACCACGCCACGCCATGGTCGATGGCGACTGCAGCCGCGCTCGCCCTGCTGCACAGCACGGCCGCGGCGGCATCGGTCGCCCCGACCGGCGCGTCGTGGACGGTGGCCATGCGTCGCCGGTGGGCACGACGGTCGTTGCTGCTCGTCGCCACGGGTGCGGTGGCCTGGCTGGTCGTGGCGGTGGCGCACCGCTCGCGTGCCGGCGGCCGTCCCGTGGTCGTGGTCGTCGCCCTCGTCGTCGTCTCCGTCGGCGGGCTGTGGTTACGGTTCGGGACCGACATGGGTCCACCGCCCGACGGCTGAACGCGTGCGTGTCGTGTGACACATCGTCGACGGGCGTGCGGCCGATCGGCTAGGGTGCTCGGGCCCCGTTGGTACGGGGTGGCGACAGGCCTCCGGACGCGTGCGGTGAAAACTGCGATCGCGGGGTGGGTGCTGTTGCACCTACCAGAGCAGGTTCTCATGTCATCGCCCGATTCCTTCGCGTCCCTTGGCGTGCCCGAACACCTCGTGCAGGCCCTCGCCGCCGCCGAGATCACCGAGCCCACGCCCGTCCAGGCGGCCACCATCCCCGACCTCCTCGAAGGTCACGACGTCGTGGCCGCCGCTCCCACCGGCTCCGGCAAGACGCTCGCCTTCGGCATACCCCTCGTTGCCCGCGCCGCCAAGGCCGAGCCGCGAAAGCCCACTGCGCTCGTGCTCGTTCCGACCCGCGAGCTGGCCGCGCAGGTCGAGAAGGAGCTGGTCTGGTTGTCCGCCGCACGCGACCTGCGCGTGTGCGCGATCTACGGCGGCACGTCGATGGATCAGCAGCGCAAGCAGCTGAACGCCGGCTCCGAGATCGTCGTGGCCACTCCCGGGCGGCTCATCGACCTGATGGGCCGAGGCGACATCGAGCTGAGCGAGGTCCGCTTCCTCGTGCTCGACGAAGCCGACCGCATGTGCGACATGGGGTTCCTGCCCAACGTCGAATGGCTCCTGCGCCACATGCCGAAGGACCGCCAAACCCTGCTCTTCTCGGCCACGCTCGGTTCCGACGTCAACTACATGGTGAAGAACGAGCTCACCGATCCGGTCCGCCACGCCGTCGAGAGCGACTCGACCACGGTCGAGGAGTCGCTCCACCACTTCCTCTACGTGCACGACATGGACCGGGTGAAGGTCGTGGCCGCCATCGTTCGGTCCTTCGACCGGGCCCTCGTTTTCGTCAACACCAAGCGGGGCTGCGACCGCCTCGTCGACGACTTGAAGGACCTCGACATCCAGGCCCGGGCCATCCACGGCGACCTCGACCAGGCTCGTCGCGACCGGGCCCTGCGCCAGTTCGGGCTCGGCCAGGTGCACGTGCTCGTCGCGACCGACGTCGCCGCTCGCGGGCTGCACATCGACGGCGTCGACATCGTGCTCCAGTTCGACCCGCCCGACGACCACAAGACGTACCTCCATCGCGCCGGGCGCACGGCCCGTGCCGGCGCCACCGGCGTTGTCGCCACGCTGGTGCTGTGGAACCAGAAGGTCGAGATCGAGCGCCTGCAGAAGCGCCTCGGCCTGACGCTGCCGGTCAACGAGGTCTTCTCGAACGATCCGCGGCTGACCGATCTGGCCGGCTGGGACCCCGCGGCGTAGACCGCGGCATGCGGCCTGGCGTGGCCTGGCAGCTCCGCCGCGAGACCGCTCCGGCACAACGGCTCTTCGCCGCTGACCCGCTCGCCGAGCCGGTGGTGCGGCGCGTCACGGTCCGCACGGTCACCGGCCCGGCCGTCGTGCTCGGCAGCGCGCAGCCGGACGCGGTCGTCAACGCCGACGCAGCTGCGGCCGCAGGGGTCAGAGTGGTCAGAAGGCGAAGCGGCGGGGGAGCGGTGTGGCTCGACGCCGACTCGATCACGTGGCTCGACGTGACGATCCCGGTTGGCGACCCGCTCTGGGACCGAGACGTGGGCCGCGCCTTCTGGTGGCTCGGCGAGGTCTGGGCCGACGTCCTGCGGTCGCTCGGTGATGGGGACGCGTCCGTGCACCGGGGCCCGCTCCTGACGACGGCGTGGTCGTCGTTGGTCTGCTTCGCCGGGCTCGGCGCCGGTGAGGTGACGCTTCCGGCGAACCTCCTGCGACGGGTGGCCGGCAAGGTGGTCGGCATCTCGCAACGGCGAACTCGGGCCGGTGCGCTCTTCCAATGCGGCGTGCTGCACGCCTGGGATCCGGCACCGCTGCTCAGCGTTCTGTCGCTCACCGACGACGAACGGGCACGGGCCCGCATCGA
>JAYUAM010000042.1:0-2619 GCA_043741295.1 Acidimicrobiia bacterium | reverse complement strand
CGAGCGCCAGCTCCCGCACGTATCGGGCGATGCCCCGCTCGGGGTGGTGAGGGGTCTGGATGCCCTGGACGTCGAAGAAGACGCCGCTCACGACGGCGGGTCCGACGCCCCGATGTGGGTGGCGTTGCGCGTCCACACGGTGCCGGTGGCGCGTTCGTACCCCAGCTCGGTAAGCGCTCGGGCGACGTCGGCCGAACTGTCGCCGTCGGCCACGACCATCGACCCGTCGGCGCCTTCCTCGAGCAGCGACCGCACCACGGTGAGCTGCATGCCGAGGAACCCGATCGCTTCCTCGAGTCGGTCGATGGCGACGCGCACGTTGTGCAGATCGAACTCCGAGGCCACGCGCTCGGTGGCGGCGCGCTGGCGGACCTCGTCCTTCAACGCCTCGACGTGCCGGTTCACGTAGCGGCGCGCGGGAGTCGATCCGGCCCGGGCCACGCGCCCGAGCGTCTCCCGCACACCCGCCATCGTCAGATCACCCTGCTCGGGTACGGGCGGCGCACGATCGCGTCGATGCCGAGCGCGGCGCCGTGGAGTCGCGCCAGCTCGGCCACGTGTCCGGTGTCGAAGACCTGGACCTCGGCGGCCGGCTGGCCGACAAGATCGGCGGCCGTCTTGATCGGGTCGTCGCCGAGCACGCCGGCCGACGCCGTGAGCCCGATCCACTCGAACGCGATCGGTGCCGAGCTGTTCACCGGGTCGATCCGCACGGTGACGCGCTCGTCGCGCCGGCTCGCTCGCGCCGTGGCCGACGCCTGCAGCACCCAGCCGTGCCGCCGGGCCGCGTCGATAGTGATCGCTGCCAGCGCGTCGTTCTTGGCGCGTTCGAACGTGTCGCGCGCGAAGAACTGGTGCACGTCGCGGCGGAACGCCGGATAGCGCGCCTCGATGATCGCCTCGTTGTGCGGCACCGTACGTTCGGTCGGGCCGAGCAGCCCGACGGCGTCCGACGTCGCCGAACCTCGGTGCCACACGAACGAACCAAGGGCGAGTACGTGATGAAGCCCCGCGATGCGAGCGCGCTGGCACCAGTCGAGCTCCTCGCAGTAGCCGCGGCCGAACACCGGGTCCATCAGGCCGACGCGGCCGACGGCCTCCATCGTGAGGAGCATGCAGTGTCCGGCGCCGGTCGGCAGGTCGAGCCCGAAAGAGCCGAACCGCGTGCGCAACGAGGAGGCGACCTCGGTCACCCGCTCGACCGCCGCGAGCCGCTCGTCGCGGTGAGCGTGGTCGAGCGAGAACGCCGACGCCTGGTTCGACCATGCCGTGACGGACGCGACATCGGGGTCGGCGGCGGCAGCGCACAGGTCGTCGACGATCGTCGGTGGGGCGACGACATCGGAGTTCAGGAGCACGACCGATTCGTAGCCGGCCGTCTGAGCGCGACGGATGGCGAGGTTGAACGTTCGCGGGATGCCCTGGTTGCGGGGGGAGCGGTAGTGCGCCACGCCGTACGCGGCGCACATCGCCGCCAGCTCGGCGGCGAAATCGAGGTCGGGTGAACCGTCGTCGATGACGAGCGTGTCGACGCCGACGATGTCGGAGGTGATCGCGGCCGCCGACGAAAGGCACTGGTCAAGGTGGCGATGGGTGCCGTAGACGGGGACGGCGACGAGCACCCGTCGTCCCGACCGCGGACCCGACCCGGTAGATCCCGACGCCGTCGATCCCGACGCCGTCGATCCCGACGCCGCGCCCGGCCCTGGCGAACCCGGGTCGTGCGCGTCGGGCCCCGGCGAACCCGGGTCCTTCGACGACCGGGACCGCTCAGCCACCGAGCACCCGGCGGGCCACCGTGTTGACCATCGGCAGGCCGCGGAGGCGTTGGGCGATCTTGTAGGGCAGCGACGCCGTCAGTCGCTGCTTGTAGGCGGCGAGCTGATCGCGCTCGGCCTTCACGCGTTCCAGCTCGCCGCGCTCGAGCGAATCCATCTCGCCGCGCAGCCGCTCGGTCTCGGCCAACGTCTCCTGCAGACGGCGCGTGAGATCGATCACGCGGGCGTTGGCCAGCTCGGTGTCGAGCAATGCCTGCTCGAGCGAGAGGGCGTCCATGGCGGCCGCGAGATCGCTGGCGCCGCTGCTCGAACCGGTGTCGGCCAGGCCTGAAGTCATGGTCGCCAGGTTAGATGTCCGGCCGCGCTAGGCGGGGACGGCCGGCGGACCCACGGGGGAGCGGGCGAGCACGGAGAAGAAGGCGTCGGTGAACGTCGCCGCGGTGGCGGCCCACGTGTGGCGGGTGCCAGCGGCCCGAAGCTCCTCGATCTGGCGGCGCACGAGTTGCGGGTCGGCGAGCATCGTCTCGGCGGCGTCGGCGATCGCCTCAGCCGACCAGTCGGTGGCCGTGCCGATGGTGGTTCCGGCGATCTCGCTCAGCGGCCCGAACGGCACGAACACGCACGGCGACCCGAACATCGCCGCCTCGTAGGGAACTAGGCCGAAGCCCTCGGCACTCGTCGGGTAGAGCACGGCCGCCGTGTGGCGCAGCAGCCAGTTGCGGGCCGCCGTCGGCACGTCGGGGAGCACGTACACGTCGTCGCTCGCCCGTAGCATCGTGCGCGCTTCGGCGACCCGGCTCGATCCGAACGGCACCGACGGCCCGGCGAGCACGAGCACGAT
>JAYUAM010000041.1:0-2620 GCA_043741295.1 Acidimicrobiia bacterium | reverse complement strand
GCTTCCCACAGTCCACCGTCGTCGATCTGTTGGCCGCGGGTGCCCAGACCGTGCGCGGGCCGCGCACGTCCGATGTCGTCGCCATCGACCAGGTCAAGGATGTGTACGAGCGCCTGAACCCGCCGCCGCGCTGACTGCGCCGACCGCGCTGCCACTCGCCACGCGACCGCGTCAGCCGGGAGCGTTCGGGCCGGCGTGCGCTTCGCCGACGGCCACCGCCGTCACGGCGCCGAGGTCGGGGAGGTGTTGGGGGGCCTCCCCCCACCCGGCCCGCCAGGCGAACACGTGGTGGTCGGCGCCGACCCCGAACAGGACCTCGCCACCGTCTGACCAGACGGGGGGCGAGGCCGGGCACGGCTCGATCGTGCAGTTCGCCATGGGGGCGAGCACGATCGGGATCGACCACCGGCGGCCGTCGCTCAGCCGCAGCACCGCGCTCGTGCCATCCGACGCCGAGGGCGCCGTGGCCATCCACACGTAGTTGTTGATCTTGTCGGTGACGCCCACCGTGTCGAGCGCGGCCTTTCCTTCGAGCAGCACCTGCACCTTGTCGTCGGTCAGCGGGTGGAGCGTGAGCCGGCACGGGCCCTTTGCGCACGTGGCCTCCTGGAACCGGTCGACCCCGCCGGCGCGGAGCTCGCCGAACCCGGCATTCTGCGGCTCGTCGGTGCCCGTCGTGCTCTTGCGCAGGACCCCGCCGCCGGGTTTGCCGTACACGATTCCCATGCCCGTGCCGTCGGAGTAGGCGCGGGTCGTACCGTCGGGCAACGGCACGTCGACCGGTGCCGACCGATCGCGCACGTTGACCATGCGCAGCACGGTGTTGCCGTGGTCGGTGACGACCATAGAAGCGATCTCGTTCTGCAGCGAGCGCTCGAACCCCTGGCCACCGAGGATCAGACGCGTGCCGTCGGGTCCGATCGCCGAGATGTCTTCACCGACCACCACGAGCTCGTTGCCGACGACGGTCATCTGACGGATGCCCTCGACGTTCGGGTAGGGGATACGCGTCCGCGTGCCGTCGTCGACGTTAACGCGCTCGAGGTACGCGGGCTCGCTCACGGTGGCCGGGTGGGCGGCGTAGAGGCTGAGCGCAAGCGGGTCGCCGAGCAGCGGTTCACCGTCGCCGACGCGGGCGACCCGCGTGGTCGTGGTCGTGGTCGTGGTCCTGGTCGTGGACGCCGTCGTGGTGGTTGCGGTGGGCGCCGGTACCGGTGTCGTCGACGCCGCCGGGGCGCCGGTCGTCGCCGAGGCGGTCGTTGCGGTCGTTGCGGTCGTCGGCGGCGTGGCGACGGAAACGTTCGCTCCGGCGCTGTCGGGGCCGCTTACCCGGCCGCCGGAACGCACGGTGACGCCGACGGCGATCACCAGGAGCACGGCAGCGGCGATCGCCGGGGCCAGCCAGCGTCGTGGCGGCGGAGGGCCGACCAGCGGCTCGTCGGCGGCGACGACGCCGCGTTCGCCGTCAGATCCGGACGGGTAGCCAGCGCCGTCCGGGTGGCGGGGGCCGATGAGCGCGCAGCGCGAGCAGCCGTCGCCGACGACGGGATCACCGCAGGTTGCACACCGCCTGACGCTGGCCACCGCCTCAGAGTATGGACCCGTCGTCATCCGGGGTGGTCGGCATCGAGTTGCGCAACGACCTGCTCGATGTCGAGGCGGGCGGCCACGACCCGCTCACGACAGAAGCGGATGAGCTCGGACGCCCGTTTCACCTGGGCACCGAGGCGATCGACATCGACCGAGCCGCGTTCGAGCTCGGCCAGGATCTGCTCGAGTTCGGCCATCGCTGCGCCGTAGCCCGGAGCGGTGCCGTCGTCGCCAGCCATCTGGTCAATCTATCGGCCGGGGCGCGAGCCAGCCGGTGGGAGCGTTGCGGCCCCGCTGCCGCACGTCCCACCGGCTGGTCCGGTGCGCCGCTCGGGCCGAGACCCGTCGGACGACTGTTTGCTGGAATCGGTCAGCGGTGGCTGACGTCCTGCCAGCTGATGACCCGGGAGGTCGTGACGCCGCCGCCAGTGCGAACCGAGACGGTCAGGGCGGCGAGACCGAGCGCCAGCGTGGTGGCGAGCAGGCCGATGCCGAGGCGGAGGCGGTTGGTTCGGGTGGTCTTCATGGCGTGTCCTCGGAGTGGTCGAGTGCGACTAGGGGTGACGGGGAGGAGCATGCGCCATCGCTAAGTGCTTGCAAAGAGGCGAGCGACGGTCTTGCCGCTGCCTTGCACCATTCGTGAGTAACTGACCGCCCGCAGTGAGGTCGGGGCGCCCGACACCACGTTCAGCGGGCAACCGACGCCACGGTGCCGTCGCTGACGGTCGTGCGTAGCTCCGTCCCTGGTGCGACGTCGTCGACCGACCGGACGAGGTCGCCGTTCGCCGTATGGGTGATCGACCAGCCTCGAGCCAGTGCCGCCGCCGGGTCGAGGACACCGATCCGCTGGTCGACGAGGGTGAGCGCGCGCTCGGCCTCTCGCACTGCCGAGTTCCCGGCGAGGTCGACCCGGCGCCCGGTGGCGGCCACCGCGCGGTCGGCGTCGTCGACGGCGCGGTTGGCGGACCGGGCGAGTTGGGCCTGCCGGGCGTCGAGCCGGGCGAGCGAGCCGGCCACCGCTTCATCGGTG
>JAYUAM010000040.1:0-2628 GCA_043741295.1 Acidimicrobiia bacterium | reverse complement strand
CCCGCCTCCACGCCGGCGCGCTCGCCCACGCCGCAACGTTCACGTGGGAGGCGACGGCGGCCGCCACGCTCACGGTGCTCGCCGACGACGCGCTGCGCCGCCGGTGAGCGCGCGCACCGTCGAACGGCCGGGCATCGCGCCCATCTCCGCGCGGGCGGCGGGCGCCGGTGGCGGACGCGGGTGGACGACCGGCGTGCTCGCCGGCGTCGCCTTCCTGCCGTTGCTGTGGACGTCGCCGGGCAAGGTGAGCGCCGACACGAAGTCCTATCTCACGCTCGACCCGGCACGGCTGCTCGGCAAGGCCGCGTCGCTCTGGGATCCCGGCGTCGGGCTCGGCACGGTGACCCATCAGACGATCGGCTACCTGTTCCCGCTCGGCCCCTACTACTGGACGATGCAGCGCCTGGGCATCCCCATGTGGATCACCCAGCGGCTGTGGCTCGGGCTGCTGTTCTTCGCCGCTGGGACGGGCGTCGCCCGCCTGCTGCGGTGGATGGGTTGGCGCGGACCCGCGGTCCTGGTGGCGGCACTCGCCTACCAGCTGTCGCCCTACGTGCTCGACTACGCGGCGCGCATCTCGGTGATCCTGCTGCCCTGGGCCGCACTCGGTTGGCTCGTGTATCTCACCGCCCGCTCGTTGCGTGACGGCGGTTGGCGCTGGCCGGCGGCGTTCGCGCTCACGGTCCTCGCCGTCGGTGGGGTGAACGCTACGGCGCTCGTACTCGTCGGCCTCGGCCCGGCGTGCTGGGTCGTGCACGACGTGGCCATCGTGCGTGCCGTTCGCGTGCGTGCTGCACTGGCGGCCGTCACCCGCATCGGACTGCTCACGCTCCCGGTGTCGGCCTGGTGGATCGCCGGGCTGACGATGCAGGGTCGCTTCGGCATCCCGATCCTGCGTTACACCGAGACGTACGAGGCGGTGGCCCGCACCTCCACCTCGGCCGAGGTGCTCCGCGGCCTCGGCTACTGGTTCTTCTACGGCCAGGACAAGGTGAGCGCGTGGGTGGAACCGGCGCGTCCCTACACCCAGTCCGTCGTGCTCGTCGTGCTCTCGTTCCTTCCGCCGGCGCTGGCGCTCTGGTCGCTCGCCACCACGCGCTGGCGTCACCGCGCCTTCGCCGTGCTCGTGCTCGTCGTCGGGCTCACGGTGGCCGTCGGTGCGCACCCCTACGGTGCACCCGCGCCCTACGGCGCGCTGTTCAAGCGGTTGTCGACGACCACCGCCGGCAGCGCGCTGCGTTCGACGCCGCGGGCCGTCCCGCTTGTCGTGCTCGGTCTGGCGATGGCTCTCGGGGCCGGAGCCTGCGCCCTCGGTCGGGTGCTCGAGGCCCGTCTCGGCCCGACCCGCCCGGCGCCGTGGCGGCTCGCTCCACCGGTGGCCACAGTGTTTCTCCTGGCTGCCAACCTGCCGTCGCTGTGGACCGGCCACCTGCTCACCGCGTCGATCCTGCGACCGACGAACGTTCCCGGCTACTGGCGCGATGCGGCGAAGGCGATCGACGCCGGCGACCGCAGCACGCGGGTGCTCGAGACGCCGGCCGCCGACTTCGCCGACTACCGGTGGGGCGGCACGGTCGACCCGATCACACCGGGCATCACCGACCGCGCGTACGTCGCCCGCGAGCTCGTGCCCTACGGGTCGGCACCGGGAGCGGATCTTCTCAACGCCTTCGAGCGGCGCATCGCTGACCGCGTCGGCGAGCCCGCGGCCACAGCGCCGCTCCTGAAGATGCTCTCCGTCGGAATGGTCGTCGCCCGCAACGACCTGCAGTACGAGCGCTACCGGTCGGCGCGACCCCGCACGATGGCCGCGGCCCTCGCGGCGACGCCCGGGCTCGCCGCCGGAGCGACATTCGGCCCACCGGCGCGGAACCGGCCGATCGCCCGACTGCCGCTGGCCGACGCCGAGGAGCTCACGACGCCGGCCTCGATCGCCGATCCGCCGCCGGTCGCCACCTACGACGTCACCGGCGCTCGACCGATCGTGTCGACCGCAGCGATCGATTCGCCCACCGTCGTGTCCGCCGACGGCGAGGGTCTCGTCGATCTCGCCGCCGCTGGCCTACTGCCGACGGACGCACCGGTGCTTTCGATGGGTGATCTGGCGGTACGGCCCGACGGCGTGCAGAACGCGCTCGGGGGATCTCCGAACCTGATCGTCACCGACACGAACCGTCGCCAGGCCCGGCGCTGGGGCAGCGTGCGGGAGAACCTCGGCTACACCGAGTTCGCCGGTGAGGTGCCGCTGCGCCGCGACATCACCGACAACCGGCTCGACGTGTTCCCCGGCAGCGACGACTCGTCGGCGACCGTGACCGAGCAGGGTGGCGTTACCCGCGTGCAGGCCACCGGGTACGGCAACCCGATCACCTACACGCCGGAGGATCGCGCCGCCTCGGCGATCGACGGTGACCCCACCACGGCGTGGCGGGTCGGGGCGTTCGCCGACGTGACGGGCGAGCGGATCGAGGTCGTGCCGTCGGGGGCCGTGACCACCGACCACCTCACGCTGTTGCAACCGGTGAACGGGGCGCGCAACCGCTGGATCACCGCGGTGCGCATCACGGTAAACGGCGAAGCACCGCGCGACGTCGAGCTGGAAGACAGCTCACGGACGCAACCCGGCCA
>JAYUAM010000039.1:0-6248 GCA_043741295.1 Acidimicrobiia bacterium | reverse complement strand
TTCCTCCGTTGATCAATCGACCGCGACGGTTCGACGCGTCGGCTTCCAGCCCGGGCGCGGCACGCTGTCGCGCAGCAGACGGGTGTAGGGCTCACTCGGGTCGTCGAGCACGGCGGCCGTGCTCCCCCGTTCCACGACGGTGCCACGCCGCATCACGACGATCTCCTCGGTGAGCTGACGCACGACCGCAAGATCGTGGCTGATCAGCACGTACGAGACGTCGGTCTCGTCGCGGATGTCCATGAGCAGGTTGAGGATCTGCGCCTGGATCGACACGTCGAGCGCGGCGACGGACTCGTCCAGGATCAGCACGCGCGGCTCGGCGGCGAGCGCACGGGCGATGGCGACCCGCTGACGCTGTCCTCCCGACAGGTCGTGCGGCAGGGCGTTGCCCTGACGCGTGTCCAGCCCGACGAGCCCGAGCAGCTCCATCGACCGGTCACGACGCCGGGCGGGGTCCCACGCGTGGTGCAGGCGCAGGATCTCGTCGAGCCCGTTCAACGCGCTCTGCCTCGGATCGAGGCTGGAGTACGGATCCTGGAACACGATCTGGATCTCGCGGCCGCGCCGCTTGCGTTCCGCCGCCGCCCGCGCGGGAACGGAACGGTCGACGCCTTTCGACAGGATCGTGCCGCTCGTCGGGCGCTCCAGGCCGACGACCATCCGCGCCACCGTCGTCTTGCCCGAGCCGGACTCGCCGACGATCGCCAACGAGCCTCCGGCAGCCAGCGTGAAGCTGACATCGTCGACGGCGAGCACATCGCCGAAGCGCTTCGTGAGGCCGCGCGCTTCCAGTTCCGGCGGGCCGGAGTGGTCCGGCGTGGTGTCCGGGCTGGCCGTCACGGCTCCACCTCGCCGATCGGGTTGATAGGGCCGATCGGGTTGATAGGGCCGATCGTGCGGATCTCGTCCAGGTCGTCCGTGCGGGCGCAGCGCACACGGGAGGCGCCGATGGTGAGCAGCTCTGGCCGGGCCATGGTGCACACCTCGGCCGTGTGCGCGCAACGGTCCGCGAACGCGCATTCATCGGGCGGGGTCTCGAACGCCGAGCGGGGCCGTCCGGCGATCGCCGGCAACCGCTGGGCCGCGGCGTCGACGCGGGGCCGGGCTGCGGACAGGGCGACCGTGTAGGGATGGCGGGCGGCCCCGTGCAGGTCGGCCGAGCTGCACTCCTCCACGATCTGCCCGGCGTACATCACCGCCGTGCGATCGCACACCGCCGCGGCCAGCTCGAGGTCGTGGGTGATGAACAGCATCGACAGGCCACGCGCCTCACGCAGCTCGGCGAGGATCGCCATCACCTCGGACTGGGTCGTGACGTCGAGTGCGGTGGTCGGCTCGTCGGCCAGGAGAAGCTTCGGTCCGGTGAGGAGCGCGGCGGCGATCATCACCCGCTGCAGCATGCCGCCCGACAGCTCGTGGGGGAACTGGCGCAGACGCTTGTCACCGTGGTCGATGCCGACCGATTCGAGCAGGTTCACCGCCGCGGCGCGGGCCCCGGACGGGCTCATCAGCTTGTGGGCGATGGCGGCTTCGGTCATGAAGTCGCCGATGCGGCGCACCGGGTTGATGTGCGCCCGAGGGTCCTGGAACACCATCGCCACCTGCGTGCGGAACGTGCGCAGTTCGGCGGCCGACGAGCCGAGCGGCCTTCCGTCGAAGCGGATCGATCCGCCCATCCGAGCGCCCGGAGGCAGCAGTCGGTCGATCGCCTTCGCCGTCATCGACTTTCCGGAGCCGGACTCGCCGACGAGCCCGATGGTCTCGCCCTGGCCGATCGTGAGATCGATGCCCGACAGCACGCGCCGGTACTCGCCGCCCACCGGAAGGTCGAGTGTGAGGCCTTCGATCTCGAGAACCGGTGCGGCGCTCATTGCACGCCTCCGCCGACGGCCCGCTGGTACAGCCGCTCGCCGAGCAGGTTGAACGCGACGACGACGACCACGATGCTGAGACCGGCCAGCAGCGTGGGCAGCGGGTACCCCTGGAGGATGCCGGACTGGTTCTCGGCCACCATCAGTCCCCAGTCGGCCTTCGGGGCGCGGACGCCGAGACCGAGGAACGAGATGGCGGCGAGGTCGACCATCGCGTAGCCGAACAGGATCGTGGACTGCGCGACCACGAGCGACGCCATGTTCGTGAGGATGTGACGCGCACAGATCGCAAACCCCGACTGGCCCTGGACCTCGAGCGCGGCGATGTAGGGCTGGCTGCGCACCTTGAGCGCCGCGCTGCGGAGGATGCGGGCGACGAACGGCGTGTAGGCGATGGCGAGCGCGATCACCGCCGACGTGAGCCCGGCGCCGAAGACGGCAGCGGCGAGGATCGCCAACAGGATGCCGGGGAAGGCGAACAGCACGTCGAGGCAGGCGCCGATGAACGCGTCGATCTTGCCGCCGCGCCAGGCTGCGAACACGGCGAGGACGCCACCGAGGACGACCGAGATGGCGACGACCCCGAGCGGACCGAGCACGGCGCTGCGGGCGCCGCTGAGCAGGCGCGACAACAGGTCGCGCCCCTGCGCATCGAAGCCGAGGGGGTGGCCGCTCACCTGACCCGGGCCGACCCAGCTCTGGCTGAGGTCGGACGAGTCGACGTCGTGCGGGGCGATCCAGCCACCGATCAGAGCGACGATCGCGGCGACCACGATGACCACGGCGCAGGCCACGCCGGAGCGGCCGAGGCCGCGCCAGGCGAGACGCTTGACTGGCCCGCGGTCGCGTTCGCGACGGCGCGCGAGCATCGTCACGCTCACGGGTTCACCCTCACGACGCCGCCGTCCCCAGACCGATGCGGGGGTCCAGTACCGCGTAGAGCACGTCGACCACGGCGTTCGTGACGGAGAACCCCGCGACGACCATCAGCGAGATGCCCTGGACGACGGCGAAGTCGTTCGTGGTCGCCGCGCTCACCAGGTAGGCACCGAGACCGTTGAGGGTGAACGCCCGCTCGACGACGGCTGACAGCGCGAGCAGCGAGGCCACCGTGACCCCGCTCACGGTGGCGATCGGAATTGCGGCATTTCGGAGCACGTGCCGGCGCAAGATCTGGCTCCTCGGAATTCCCCGGCTGACCGCGGTCTGCACGTGCTCACGGCCCAGCTCTTCGCGCACGGCCGAGCGCGTGACCCGGGCGACCACGGCCAACGACGAGATGGCGAGGGCCACCGACGGAAGCACGAGATGACGGACCTGGTCGAGCAGGCCCTTGCCGGAGCCGAACGCCGGGAACCAACCGAGGTTGAGCACGAAGATGCTGAGCAGCACGGTGGTGGCGACGAAGGCCGGGATGGCGGCCGAGACCGCGGTGATCACCAGCACGCTGCCGTCGGCCCAGCCCTCCTTGAGCGCGGCGACGATGCCGAGGCCGATGCCGATCACCAGGATGATGATCGAGGACAGGAGCACGAGCAGGAGCGTGGTGGCGATGCGGGCCGAGATCAGCGACGACACCTCCTGGCGGAGCTTCACCGAGATCCCGAGATCGCCGTGCAGCACGCCACCGAGCCACGAGAAGTAGCGGGTGAAGAACGGCTGATCGAGGTGGAACCGCTTCTCGAGCACCTTCACCGCGTCCGGCGACAGCGACCGCCCGCCCGACAGGGTGGCGATCGGGTTTCCCGGCGCCACGAACAACGCCGAGAAGATCACGAAGCTCGACACGAGCAACGTCGCCGCGAGGCGAACGAGCCGGCCGACGATGAACCGGGACAGCGTCATGGTCGAGCCGGAGGGCAGTCGGGCCGGTAGCCGGAGCCGGTCCCGGCGCCTACTTGCCGCCGAGCTGGTTGGCCCATGGGGCGAACATGTACGCGAACGACGCCACCGCCCCGGTGAGGTTCGAGCGGGTGAGCACGAGGTTCGTCGGGAAGACCGTCGGGATCCATGGCATGTCGTCCATGATCAGCGCCTGCGCGTCGACCATCTTCTTGGCCCGAGTGTTGAGATCGGCGGTGGTTCGGGCCTCCTCCATCAGCGCGGTCACCTTGGGGTTGGAGTACCCGGTGTAGTTCTGCGAGCCGCCTTCGATCACCAGGGTCGCCAGCAACGATGCCGGATCGGCGTAGTCGCCGTAGTTCGTCGTGAAGAAGCCGTCGACGCCCTCGCGGAACTTCGCATCGATGAAGAAGTTGATGTATTGATCCGCGCTGACCGCCTTGAGCTCGACCTTCAGGCCGATCGCCTCGCCGGCGGTCTTGTAGGCGTTGGCCTCGGCCTGGCCCGCCTCGGCCTCGGCGATGTAGCCGAGGGTGACCGTCTTGCCGGCAACGCCGGCCTTGTCGGCCAGCGCCTTGGCCTTGACGGGATCGGGCTTCAACTCCGGAAGCGCGGCGTAGCCGGCGGCGAACACGTCCTTGCCGTAACCCCACGTGCCGGGCGCCGAGAGCGAACGCGGCAGGCTGGCGTAGCCCTTGTACGCGGCGTCGATGAGCTTCTGGCGGTCGAGCGCCAGCGACAGGGCCTGGCGGATCTCCTTCGATCCGAACGCGCCCTTGAAGCTGGAGATGATCAGCGCCTGGGTGTTCCACCCGGATCCCTCCGTCACGGTTACGTCAGGGCTCGCCTTGATCTGGTCGATGGTGGGCACCGCGGTGAACTGGTACGAACCGGTGAGGTCGCCGCTCAGCAGCGCGGTGGCCAACGTGTTGCTGTCGGCGATCGCCACGAAGTCGATCTGCTTGACGAGCGGCTTCACCGACGGGTCCCAGTAGGCGTCGTTGCGAACGATCGACAACGCTTCGCCGACCTTCCACGGGCCGAGCTTGTAGGAGCCCGAGCACATCGTGCCGCCGGTGGGGTTGCCGAAGTCCTTGCCCGCGGCCTCGACGAACTTCTTCTGCACGATCCACCCCGGCGTGCCGCCGATCTCGCCGAGCAACCAGTAGTCGGGCTTGCTGAGCTTGATGGTGACCACGGTCGGGCTCGTGGCGGTGATGCTGTCGACCCGGGTGAACGATGCCGGGTAGAAGCCGCCGAGCGCGGGGTCCTTGGCCCGACCCAGGCTGAACACGACATCGTCGGCGGTGACCGGATCACCGTTCCAGAACTTCACGCCGTCGCGCAGCGTGAACACCAACGTGGTGTCGTCCGGCTGCGTGAGCTTCGCCAGGCCCGGCTTCAGGGCGCCGTCCGGCGCCTGCGTGAGCAGGTTCTCGCACAGCTGGGCGATCACCGTGTTCTCGGGGTAGTCGAACGAGAAGATCGGGTCGAGCGAGCTGGTCTCGCGATACAGCGACCACTTGATCGAGGCGACCTCCTTCGTGCCCGCCGGTGTGGTCTCTACCAACTTGGTCGCCGAACCGCTGCTCGCCACGGGCGCCGTCGTCGCGGTGCTGGCCGCCGTCGTCGCCCCACCAGCCGCCGGTGCCGCCGCCGTGCTCGCGGCGCCACCCGCGGCCGTCGTCGACGACGCGGTCTTCGCCGTCTTGCCGCACGCCGCGACGAGCAGCGTCGACGCGACGACGACGGCGATCAACCGGAGGTGGGTGGGACGGCGGTGGACCGGGTCGATCATGGGAACCCTCGTGGTTGGTCGCTCGACGGCACCGTCGAGATGTGGGACGGACACTAGCGAGAACTTTGTTCGGCTCCGGACGACCCGCGGGCCGCGTCGGCGTACACGGTCGCGCCAGCGACCACCGTCTCCACCACTGCGGTGTCGAGCAGCGCGAGCGGCCCGAGTGCGAAGGGGTCCCGGTCCAACAGGATCACGTCAGCGAGCAGGCCCGGGCGCAGCATGCCCACGGCACCTTCGAGAAAGCTCGCCCACGCGGCGTCGGCCGTGGCATGCACGACCGACTCGGTCAGCGGCAGCGCGAAGTCCGGACGGTGCGGCGCGAGCGAGGCATCGCCGGGCGACTTGCGGGTGGCGGCGATGTACATGTTGTGCAGCGGCTGATGGGGCGCCGTCGGGGTGTCGGTGCCGAACGCCAGCACGGTTCCGGCGGCGAGGAACTCCGGCCACGCGAAGCCGCGGTGCGCCCGTGTCTCGCCGAGCATCGCCGCCCAGTTGTCGAAGATCGCGGGGTCGATGTGCACCGGCTGCATCGATGCGGTGATGCCGGCTGCGGCCAGTCGCGGCACGTCGGCCTCGTCGACGTACTCCAGGTGCTCGATGCGGTGGCGGCGCTCTCTCGTGCCGTTGACCTCGGCGGCGAGCACCAGCGCGTCGATCGCACTTCGCACCGCGGCATCGCCGATGGCGTGGCAGGCCACCTGCAGGCCCGCAGCATCGGCGGCGACAACGAC
>JAYUAM010000038.1:0-2637 GCA_043741295.1 Acidimicrobiia bacterium | reverse complement strand
CGATCCACAAACGCTGCGCGGCGTCCGAACCGACCTCGTCGTCCACGAGCAGCTTGAGCAGCACCGACGTGTCGACGTAGGTGATCACCGTCGCTGTTGCGCGACGAGCGTCTCGAGCGGGTCGCCAGGGGCGAGCTTCACTCGTCGGGACGGTAGGCGTCGACGGGTGGCCGTTGCCGGGCGCACGACGCCAGCCTCGATGAGTGCCGCCCTGCGGTCGACATCCGGGGTCGTGGAGGTGAGGCGGGCAATGGGCCGGCCGTGCTCGGTGACCGTGATTTCCTCACCCTGTTTCACCCGGTCGAGATAGCTGCTCAGCTGGTTCTTCAGCTCGCGCACACCCACGCTGACAGCGGCCCGTGATGTAGCTCCACTCATTTTGGCAGTGTAGCCCCATTTGGCCCGCGAGGGCGCCGGGCGCTGGAGCTTTGACGGCTTGGTATCATGACGCTATGGCGAAGAACCTGACCGTGCGGCTCGACGACGATCTTGCTGCTGACATCGAGGCCCTCGCTCGCGCCGAAGGCAGGAGCCAGAACGAAATCGTGAAGATCGCACTGCGCGAAGCGGTCGAGCGCCGCCGGAAGGACCCGACGTTTCGCAAGCGCGTACGCCAGATCATCAACGAGGACCGAGAGCTTCTCGAGCGCTTGGCGAAGTGAACATCCAGTACCTCGACCGATCGAAAACAACGTTGCCAAGGCTGATCGAATCGATCGGCCAGCAAACGCTGCGCGCGGCGGCCTCCCAACACGCTTCAGGAGGATCATGACTGACACAGTGCTCGACCGCTTTGCACTTCACGAAGGGGTGGCCGTCGTGACGGGCGCAGGACGCGGCATCGGCGAGGGCATCGCCATCGGTCTCGCCGAGGCCGGTTGCGACGTCGTGCTCACCGCTCGCCGCGCCCACGAGATCGACGCAGTTGCTGATCGCGTGCGCGCGCTCGGCCGCCGGGCCCTCGCCGTGCCCGGCGACATAACCGACGGGGCGTTCGTGGACGAACTGGCTCACCGCGCGAAGTCCGAGATGGGCCGAGTCACCCTCTGGATCAGCAACGCAGGGGGCGCCGACGACCGCACACCGCGTCACCTCGCCGACATGCCGGACGCGCAATGGGACTACCAACTCGACGTCAACCTCCGAGCCGTGTTTACGTGTGCCCGTGCCGCCGCGCGAGTCATCGACGACGGTGGCTCGATCATCAACATCTCCTCCGGCGCCGCGCTGAAGGGTTCGCCGAACAACGGCCCCTACGCCGTAGCCAAGGCGGGTGTCGACAGCCTCACTCGGACGCTCTCGATCGAGCTCGCCCCGCGACGGATCCGCGTCAACGGTGTCGCACCCGGACCGGTGCCGACAGAAGTGTTCATGGAGTTCTTTCGAGTATCGACGGACGACCTCCCGAAGCTGGCCGAGAAATTTGGTGTGCCGCTCGGCCGGCTTGGGACACCGGAGGACGTGGCGAACGCTGTCGTCTTCATGGCCTCGCCAGCAGCGTCGTGGATCACCGGCCAGACACTTCTAGTCAACGGCGGCAACCGTTGATGTGAGGTGCTCTGCGCACATTCGAGCGACTGCTACCACTCGACCGGCTCGCGAACGCGACCGAACCGTCGTCAGGTGCGCCGACGACTCCCGCCGCTTATCCAGGCGCAACACCGCCGTGACGATCCGACGTTGTGTCTAGCCTGCTGGAACGACCGCCAAGCCGACGGCGTCCCAGCGGCAGGACATATGTCCTACGGTTGGGACACTGGTCCGGTAGTGTCGAGCTATGGATCTGAGCAGCCCTGTCGCTGACGTGGTGCCAGGTGTGCGCGGCGCGGTGCTTGGCACGTTGGCGAGGTTGACCGAGGCGCGCACCGGGCGGCAGATCGCCCGGACGGCGGGCCAGTCACCGTCGAGCACGGCCAGAATCCTGGACGACCTTGTCGATGCCGGCCTCGTGCTGCGAGTGACCGGCGGTCGCGACAACGGGTATGAACTGAACCGCGACCACGTGGCCGCGCCCGCTGTGCTGGCTTTGGCGACCCTGCGAGGCGAGCTCCTCGCGCGCCTGCGAACGACCATCGGCAATCACCGCGGGATCGCTGCAGCGTGGCTGTTCGGTTCCGCAGCACGCGCCGACGGCGACCGTGCATCAGATCTCGATCTGCTGATCGTGTTCGCCGACGAGCGCCAGGCGGAAGCGATCGTCGGCGACTTGGCGACCGCCGGGCGGGCCTGGACCGGGAACCCCGTGCAGGTCGTCGAACACACGCTCGAGTCGTTCGCGACGCTCGTGGCCGAAGCCAATCCGCTGATCGCCGCGCTACGGCGCGACGGGATCGAACTGGTCGACGGATCGAACCGGCTCCTCGGACGCGCCACGTGAGCCGGCCGAAGGGAAGGGTCCGGGACTGCAGCGCAGCGGACGCCAGGGCCCGACTGAACGATGCCCGCCAGTTCCTGCAGGCCGCCGAACTGCTCACCGCAGCCGGCAACGGCGATGTCGTGGCCACCAACGCCGTGCACGCGGCCATCGCGGCCGCCGACGTGTTGTGCTGTCTGGCGTTAGGGCGCCGGTCGGCGGACGGAAACCACGAGACGGCGGTCGTGCTGCTCGAACAGGTGAGCAGCGATCACGCCAACCAG
>JAYUAM010000037.1:0-6263 GCA_043741295.1 Acidimicrobiia bacterium | reverse complement strand
GCGTTGTCCCACGACACGATGCGCTCGTCGGCCACGAACTCGATGATCGCCCCCTGGCCGCTGTAGCGCTTCTGCGTGGCGGCCGGCATGTCCGAGCGGACCGTGCGGTACGCGTCGTACTTGGCGCCGCTGGCTTCCCGCACCTTCTCGGCCACCGCCGGGTCGTCGATCACGGTCGCCCGCCCGGTGAGGTGCACGGCTTTGAGCTCGACCCACCGCACCCCCGACTCCACCACGAACGCCGCTCGTGCATCGTGGCGGAGCCGCGCCACCTTCTTCGCGGTCGGGGGCGTCGTCACATAGATCCGGCGGTCGATCACCACGAACCAGACCGGCAGGGAGATCGGTGCTCCGTCACGACGCAGCGTGGTGAAGACTCCCGAGTGGCTGCCTTCGACGAAAGCCCAGGCTTCTTCGGGTGAAAGCCGGATGCTCCGTCGCTCAGGCCGCGGTGTCCCGGTGTCGCTCATCGCCGCATCAACCCCAGTTCGCAGTCGTGGTGGCCAGCTGGTGGGCGGTCGTGCCACCGAGCTCTACGCGGAGTCCGTGCAGTCGAGTCGTCCAGAGATGAAGGTCGAACTCGGTGGTGAAGCCGATCGCACCCGAGAGCTGGTGCAGGTCGGCGCCGACGACCTGGGCCGCCTGCGTGGCGTAGGCGGCAGCTTCGGCGGCCCCCGACGCAGCGGCGCCGCCGTGCGCCGCGCGCCGGGCGAGCCACCTGGCGCCCTCGGTCCACACGTAGGCCTCGGCCAGACGGTGCTGCAGCGCCTGCAACGAGCCGAGCGGCTTCTTGAACTGCACGCGTTGCGAGAGGTAGCCGACCGTGTGGCTGATCGCCCCGTCGAGGGCACCGCCGATCTCGGCGGCGATTGCGACGCGCCACCAGTTGGCGAGCAGCGCACCGCTGCCAGCACCCAGCGCCCGCTCGTCGGTGGTGGTGACGCGTGCGTAGGGGAAGCCGTACGGGCTGGGGACAGGGTGGGCGGCGCCGATGGTGGCGGCATAGGCGTCGTCACCGTCGAGCACGAGGAGCACGTCGGCGTACTGGCCGAACCGCACCGGACCGGGGCTGTCGCGCCGCGTCAGCGCTATACGGCGCGGGCACGCGGGCCCGAGGAGCGCCGGCGCGACGAGCATGCGCGCGCCGAGGTTGGCGCGCGCATTGCCGCGCGAGGCGGCCTCGACGACCAGGGCTGCGCCGAGCGGACCGAGATCGGCGTCGTGCCAGAGGTCGAGGAACCCGTTCTCGTCGAGAACCTCGAGGAGGGCATCGTCGTGCCCGTCGGCGCCGAGGCCCCGGGCCCGCTCGTTGCCGGCCTGCTTGTCGAGGATCGTCCCCACGGCATCGACGACCGCCTGCTGGTCCGAGTCGAGTTCAAAATCCATGTCAACGCCTTGGGAGCTTGAGGACGAGTCCGGCGACGAGATTCAGCTGCACCTCGTAGGTGCCAGCGGCGACGCCGGCCGTCAAGGTCGGGTAGTAGTTCCGGGCAGCGAGCGATCCGCCGTCGAGTCCCGCTTCGCCCATGAGCCAGAGGCCGATCTCGGCGACGAGCCTCTCGCCCCGGACCATAGCCACTCGTGCCACGTAGGCCTTGGCGCTTGGGGGGACCTTCTTGGCCCGCTCGTCGACGACCGAGTAGGCCAGCATGCGCGCCGCCTCGCACGCGGCGCGGGCCTCGCCCAACCGGGCCTTGACGATCGGGTCGCCGTAGCGATCGTTCTCCTTTGCCCAGCGCACGAGCGCGTCGAGCACGGTCGTCGCCCGGTGCCAACGCGGCGCCCCGACGCGTTCATAGGTGAGGGCGGCACGAACGATGTCCCAACCGCCGTTCTCCTGCCCCAACCGGTTGGTGGCGGGCACGTGAACATCGGTGAAGAAGACCTCGGCGAACGAGCCCTCGCCGGCCACGTTCGGGATCTCGCGCACCACGATCCCCGGTGTGCCCATCGGAACGAGCAGGATCGAGATGCCCTTGTGCTGCTCGGCATCGGGATCGGTGCGCACGAGCAGGAAGCACCACTCGGCGAGTTGGGTGTGCGACGTCCAGATCTTCTGGCCGTTCACGATGTACTCGTCGCCGTCCCGCACCGCCCGGCACTGGAGCGACGCGAGATCGGATCCCGAGTCGGGCTCCGAGAAGCCCTGGCACCAGAAGACCTCTCCGGCCGCGATCCGACCCAGGTGCTCCTGCTTCTGCTCCTCGGTTCCATTGGCCATGATGGTCGGACCGATCCAGTTGACGCTCATGTACTGCGGCCCGCGTGGCTCTCCGACCGACCACAGCTCTTCGCCGAGGATGGTGTGCATCCAGGCCGGCAAGTCGGCTCCGCCGTACTCCTTCGGCCAGTGCGCCGTGAGGAGCCCCCGATCGCGTAGTTCGTGGGTGAAGGCGATGACCTCGTCCCGCTCGTCGGGGGCGAAGTGGTGGTGCACGGGCTCGTCTCGCCATCCAGGCGCCCACACATCGACGAGCTCACGCACTTCGTCCCGGAAAGCCTCCTCCTCCGCGTTCCAGCTGAACTCCATCGACCCTCCCGCGCTCGACCGGCGCGGAGGCAGCTTCGCGAATCGGGCGGCGGTGTGCCCGCGAACGCAGATGGACGATGGTCGGGCGCTGGCCTCGTCCGTCGGCGATCGCCGGGCGCCCGCGTTCAGGGCCGTCTCGTTCGGGACCTGGCTCGTGGGGCAGTTCGGCTGCTCGTACGGTGCGACGGTTCTCCGGGTCGACCAGGAACGTTGCTAGTTGTGCGGCTTGGGTCGGCCGCGGGAACGCCGTGCGCGAGGCGGTGTCAGAGACCGAACATCGGCTCCCCGTTGGCGGTTATCCGAGAACGAACGGAAGGCTGTGAGGCGCTCGCGGGTTGCCCCAGTACTCGAGCGTGGCATCGGGCCGGAGGGAGTACTGCGGGATGCGCTCGTGCCAGACCGACAGTCCGATCTCGAGCTCCATGCGGGCGAGGTTCGAGCCGAGGCACCGGTGGTACCCGCTGGCAAAGCCGATGTGCGGATTGGGGCTTCGGTCGAGACGAACCTCCAGGGGATCGTCGAAGACCGCCGGGTCGAGGTTGGCGGCCGACCACGAGATCGCCATCCACGAGCCGGCCGGGATCAGTGCCCCGCTCGGCAGGGTGAGGTCCTTGGTTGCGATGCGGCTGCCGTCAGTGACCGGCGATTCGAACCTCATCAGCTCCTCGACCGCGCTGTGGGTCAGCGACGGGTCCTGCACCAGTCGTGCCCGCAGATCAGGGTGGCGGGCGAAGTGGCTGAGGAAGCACGCCAATGACCCAGTGACCGTGTCGAGCCCGGCGATCATCAGCAGCCCGATGATGTCGAGCGTCTCTTCGCGCGTCAGGGCACGACCATCGATCTCGCCGGAGAGCAGGTACCCGATCATGTCGTCGCGCGGCTCGCTCTCACGCTCGCGTTCGTCGAGCGCAGCGTTGAAGTACTGCTGGATCCAACCCACCGCCTCCATCTGGTGCGCCACCCGCTCGTCGGTGTGGGGCTCGGCCGGATCCTGACTGAGCACACGGTTCTTGTAGTCGATGAACTGACGCAGATCGGCCAGGGGAAGGCCCATGATCGACAAGAAGATGGTCGATGGCAACGGCTCGCAGAACGCGGTGTATGCGTCGACGGAGCCGGCACCGGCGAACTCGTCGACGAGCTCGCGAGCGAACGCCTTGATCTGCGGGGCGAGCACCTCGAGCCGCTTGGCGGTGAACGCGGGGTCGAGGAACTTGCGCCACTTGCGCTGCTCCTGGCCGTCGAGCCCGAGCGGGATGGCCGGGCGCGTGCTTCCGAGGTAGCGCGAGCCCTGGATCACGTCCGGGTGCTTGTTCACGAAGAGGATGTCGTCCATCCGGAGCAGGCGGTACGTCGAGTCGCCTAGTTGCTTCACCGGGCAACGGCTCAGCCGGTCGAGGTACATCTCCTGGGGCGCGGCCGAGCCACGAGCATCGAGCTCCTCCGGCTCGCTGAACGACAGGGCATGGACGTCGAGCATCCGGCCCATCCACGCCTGCATCTCCTGTACGTCGCTCATGACGACACACCGTCCTCCCCATGCGAATACGGACCATCGGCGACGCTAGCCGTCCGAGAACCGGGCGCAGTCGGACACGCGCTGCGTTGATCGGAGCCGCCCATGAGGCGCCGCTCGACGTCGTCCACGGACGTTGCCACCGGATCCTGCTCGGGACTCGACCGGTCCGGGCCGTCAGGCAGATTCATGCAGCGCGCTGGGAGAGCCTCGACCCCCAACCTTTTTGTCGGCGGCCATGAGATCCTGGCCGATAACGGGCGACCAGCCCGTCAACGCTGCCGAGCCCTCGCCGGTGGGGGTGGGGAGTGTGGTGAGGTAGTCGGTGACGAATTGGGCTTTGCTGGCGACGCTCCGTCTCCGGGCCGAGTACAGGTAGACGGGGCCTGTCGTCGCTCAGGGGCGGCCGATCAGGGTATGGGTTGCGCTGCCAGGATCTTGGCTTCTTCGTTGCGGGGGTAGAAGCGTCGGGCCCACCGCCGGGCGGCGTTGAAGCCCTGTAGCTCTGCTGTGGCGAGCCCGGCGGGATCGGTGTAGCGCAGGTGTTCCCAGATCGTGATGTCGCGGCGGAGCTGGTCCTTGGCATCGGCCATGCGACGCCTGAGCTTCTCGGGGAGGCGGTCGCCGTCATCGCCGGTCAGGCGGGGAACCCAGATCGAGTGGAAGAGAGTGGTGTACTGGTCGTCGACCGGCGTCGCCGACAGGAGGGTGCGGTAGCGGTCGCCGCCTTCGAAGGCGGCGTACGACAGGCCGATGCCCGAGTACAGGTTGTGGAGACGAACGACGACCGGTCCGTCGGCGGTCAGCCAGGTGGACGCCCGACCTCCTCCGAAGATGAAATCGACAGCGACGCGGAAGGTCGTCTCGCCCACCTCCTGCTGGGCGATGGTCGGTGTTGGATTCGTCCCGTGGACGTAGGCGAAGTGGGCGAGGTCCACGACGTTCTCGAGCCGGGCGCGCGGGACGCGGAGCTGCTTGCCGATCCGGATCGCCGGCAACCCGTGGAGCCATCGGTCGCGACATACCGCCGTGCGAGCTCGTAGGCCTTGGTACGGCCGATCCGCACGATCGCCGCAGCCTGCTCCACCGTGAGGAAGTCAGGCCATCCCTCACCCTGGACGCTCGTCGCTGCCGTCATCTCAACCCCCGACAGACCCTGCGAAGCGATCGGCGTCCCACGAGCGAGCCGCCAACCTATGAGGGCGCACCAACCGGCCCTCACGGTGAAACCTCCAATCCCGACAGAGCAATCGGGACACGAACCGCAGCAAGCGGGGCGAAGGCTTCTCGGCGACCCTCCGTCCCGACGCGCACCAACCGACACCAACCGGCACGAGGCGACACCTGCCGGGCTTGCGCTGGCGCGGCGACCGCCGAGGAGGGCGATACGGTCACTGGGCAATGGAGAACACGCTACGCGTGCGACTCACTGCGGTACCCGACGACGGCGTGCTGCTGATGCGCGGCGACGAACCTCGACCGCGTCCTGCTCGCCGAGGACGCATCCCGGTTCCGGGAGCGCTTCCCGGCCTGGGCTACGGCGTCTCCGCGTTCTACGCATCCCCGAGCGACGAGGTCGACGCCCTCTGCGGCTCGCGGCTCATGCGATTCGACCAGGTCGCCGTGTTCCGACGCGACGACCTCGAGCGTGCCGACCTTCCGCACCCCGGACGTGACCTTGTGCCATCCCGTGCTCGCCGAGCTGGTGGGGCGTCTCCTCAACTGCGCCCACACGAGCCAGCCGAATCCGTACCATGTACCGGAGGAAGGGAGCTGACCGTGACTGTGCCCGACGACGTCGACCTCGGTGTCGACCTGAACACCGAAGACGACACTGGCCACCCCTGGGCCTTCCGGCGCGACGCCCGCGACCCCGCCCTCCTCCGAGAAGGAGCCTGGCTCATCGTCGGATCCGGCAAGACCCGGGCCGTCGCCCAAGTCGCACAGATCGAGGGTGAGCTGGTCTGGGTCCGCCCACTCCCTGGACCCGTCAGCCAGTACCGGCACCTGCTCGCCGACCGCGGCGCAGCCTGATGGTCAGGTCGGCGACGGTGGCACGGCGCTGACCGCAACGCCGAAAGTCGCTCGCCGGCCACGGCGGCCCGGAACCGCACGGCCTCCTCCACCGACCACACCTGCATCTCGGTCCGCTCGACCTTGGGTGCCCGCGCCGCCGACGCCGGGCTCGTCGGCAAGAGGTGCCACCGGACGGCATCG
>JAYUAM010000036.1:0-2645 GCA_043741295.1 Acidimicrobiia bacterium | reverse complement strand
CGATGAGGTGGAGGACGTCCAGGTGGGTGGCGATCGGCCGACGCTATCCGTACGGGGTCGGCACGAGCGGCTCGGACCGGCCGGCCGGAGAACCGGGTGCCGGGCCAGCCGGAGAAACCGGGTGGCGACGAACGTCGTAGCGTAGGGATGCCGCGGCCGGACGCCGCGACGACCGGGAGGATGCCACCGATGAACATGATCTGCCCGGTCTGCGGGACGGAGTACCTCGGTTGGGTCACCCGCTGCGCCGATTGCGGCGTGGCGGTGGTGGTCCCGGCGGAGGCGCCGAACCCGCTCGACCTTCCGGAGGAGGAGCAAGTCGTCTACGAGCTCGGCGAATGGTCGCTCGACCTGCAGGCCGCCGCTGCCGCGGCGATGGCCGAAGCGGGCATTCCCCACGGCTTCGACGGTGCCGACCTGGTGGTCCACGTCAACCACGAGTCGGCCGTCGACGCGTTGCTCGACGAGGTGGAGCACGGCCCCGACGGGCGGGCCGATGGTGAACCCACCACCTCGACGCTCGTCTACGAGCTCGACGAGTGGCATCAGGCGGCGCGTGACGAGCTGTGCACCCGGCTGGAGGAGGGTTCGGTGCCCTACCGGATGGACGGCGATCAGCTCGTCGTCGATCCGGCCGACGAGGAGGCCGTCGACTTCCTCGTGTCCGAGGTGCGCACCTCCGTGACCGAAACCGCGCCGGCCGACGAGGACGACGACGCGGTGGGCGACGATCGCGCCGTCGGCGCCGAGGACAGCGACGTCGACAGGGACGAGGACGACCTCGACGACAGCGACGATGACGGTGACGGTGACGGTGACAGCGACGGTGACGGTGACGGTGACAGCGACGTCAGCGGGGACGACCGGGACGACCGGCGGGCGGTTCGAGACGCACCGGCGCGGCTGGTGTCCTCCCGGCGCGCGCCGGCGGACGATGGCGTTGGGGACGACGAGGATCCGGAGGTGCTCGGTCGTCTGTATCTCACGGCGGCAAGCCTGGCCGACGATCCGGCCGACCCGGCGGCCCTGGTCGACCTGCTCGACTTCAGCGACAGCCTCGACGAGAACCGCCCGCCGTTCGGCGTCGACAACGGGTTCTGGGAGCAGGTGCTCGTCGTCGTCGACGACCTCGCCGACGCCATCGCCGGGCCCGACCCCGACGACGACGGCGACGACGACGCGTCCGGGGACGAGCCCGCTCGGGCGGTCGAACGGTCACCGAGCCGGGGGCAGTTCATCCCGCAACGGGCGATGCGCGACGCCGAGCCGACGCCTGCCGCTGCCGCCCCGGTGATGCACGAGGAGCAGGCCCGCCGCCTCGCCCGACGGTTGCGCTCGATGCTGCAGGAGTACGTCTGACCGAACGGGGCCCGAGCCGTTCGGGCGCCCACGTCAGCGTCCGTCAAGGTTGCGCGCGATGGGTTGCTCGACGGAGGGGTCGGCGGGCTCCCCGAGTAGCGTCGAATCATGTTGCTGGCGGAGCTCGAGGTCTGGCACAGCCGCCCCGTCACGCCGACGCGTCGGCTGTCGCTCGGCAACCTCTTGCTACCGGTCGAGCCGGCGCCGGGTTTCGGTGGACTGCTCCTCGGGGCCGTCGTCGCCGGTCATCTGCCCGAGGTGGACGAGGAGCTGTTGCCCGATCTCACCCGGTTCATGCGCCAGGTGGAGGACGGCCAGCGCATCGTGCAGCCCCGCCTGCGCCACCGCTACCAGGTCGACCGCGTCGGGCTCGCTTGCAGCCGTCACCGGTTGGTCGGCGAGGGCGAACAGATATCGATCGAGCTGCAGAACAACGGCACGGCGCTCCAGCAGGTGCTGGGTGCGATGTACGCCGCCGAGCGATTCGCGCCGGCGACGCGGCGCGCGGTCAGCGCGGTGATCGGCCGGGCGATGCGCTGGAACGGCCCGGTCGGCCCGAGCTTCATCGCCTACCTCGCCGGTGTCGGCGGCCCGCGCTCGGGATCGCTGATGGCGCTCGCCGACCCGGTGTCCTGGGCGCTCGACGTCCTCGGCTTTCCGCCCGGCACGGTGACCCCCGGGCGTCGTGACGTGATGGCCCGGTTCCGCGACGGCCTGCGAGTCGTGCACCCCGATCACGGTGGCGCGCAGTCCACCGCCAGCCGGGCGATCGCCGATCTCGGCGAGGCCCGCCGCATCCTGCTGGACCGGGTCTGATGGCTACGAGTGCCGCCCGCCCGACGACATCGGCCGCCGATTCGGCACCGCGGGCGTCGCGCCGGGAGAAGCCCGGGGCGCTGCTGCTTGCGCCGGGTGCCGGATCGAGCCGTGATCACTCGAGCCTGCTCGCCATCGAGGCGGCGGTCGCCCCGCTCCCGGTGGCCCGCATGGACTTCCCGTACCGCAAGGCCGGCCGCCGCGCCCCCGATCGGGCGCCGGTGCTGCTCGCCGCGGTCGTCGAGGAAGCGGCCGCGCTCTGCGCCGCCTCCGGCGTACCGGCCGATCGTCTGGTGCTCGGTGGTCGCTCGATGGGCGGACGGATGTGCTCGATGGCCGTCGCCGGCGACGGTGTCGATCCGCCGCTACCTGCACGTGGCCTGGTGCTCGTGTCGTACCCGCTCCACCCGCCCGGGCGGCCCGACACGCTGCGCACGGCCCACCTGCCCTCGCTCACCGTCCCGTGTCTG
>JAYUAM010000035.1:0-6285 GCA_043741295.1 Acidimicrobiia bacterium | reverse complement strand
TTCACCGGCCCGGTCGCGGTGATGCTCGAGGAAGCGCAGGCGTGGGTCGCCCGTAACAGTCGACGACGGCTCGTGTCCAACCGCGCGAGCGGGCGTGTCCGCGAGGAACTCGACCCGCCGGCCATAGCTGTCCGCGAGCTTCTGTCGAACGCGCTCGTGCACCGAGACCTCGCCGAGTGGGCGTCGTCACGCGCCATCGAGCTCCGGTTGGACGCCGCGTCGTTGCGGTTGACGAACCCGGGCGGCCTCTACGGCATCACCGCCGACCGACTCGGCGTCCACCCGCTCACGTCGGCACGCAACCGGCGACTCGTCGAGATCTGCAAGTTCGTCCGTCTCAACGACGGCAACGTCGTCGAGGCCCTCGCCACCGGCATCCCGGCCACCCTCGCCGCGTTGCGCGAAACCGGTATGGCCGACCCCGACTTCTTCGACCAAGGCATCGCATTCACCGTCATCGTCCGACGCCACAACCCGGACGAAGTGTCGGCCCAGTCGTCATCCAGCCGCGGCCCGGGAAACGAGGACGACGTCCTGCGGGTCCTCACGGGAGCGCTCACCGTCGACCAGATTGCCGACGCCCTCGGCATCACCGCCAACGCCGCCCGCAAACGCCTCCAGCGACTCCGGTCGGCCGGCCTCGTCGTCCTCCACGGTGGCCGAGGCAAGCACACCACGTACGAACGCACACCACCTGAGTAGTCGCTTGGGTGGGTCACCCCATCGGCCAGCCGGACGCGCGACATCATCCGGATCGTCGACGGCTGGACAACTACCTGACGGATCCGTGTCGCCTGGCACCGCGGCCGGGCCTATCGTTCGCGCATGGACCCGACGTACAGCCCGGAAGCCGAGGCGTTCCGTGAGAAGGTGCAGGCGTTCCTGGCCGAGAAGCTGCCCGCCGGCTGGCGCGGCCTCGGAAGTCTTCCCCGCGAGGAGGTGATGGGCTGGACGCTGGAGTGGCGCAAGGTGCTCTACGAGCACAGGTTTTTGGCGGCGGGCTGGCCGACCGAGTTCGGCGGCGGCGGCCTGACCCCGCTCGAACAGGTGATCATCGCCGAGGAGTTCGCCCGCTCCGGCGTGCCAACGGGCGGCCCGAACGACACCTTCGGCATCCAGATGCTCGGCAACACCCTCCTGCGTTGGGGGACCGACGAGCAGAAGGCCCACTTCCTGCCGCGGATCCTCTCGAAAGCGGACACGTGGTGCCAGGGCTACTCGGAGCCGAACGCCGGTAGCGATCTCGCCGGGCTCGGCTGCCGCGCGGTGCTCGACGGCGACCAGTGGGTGATCAACGGGCAGAAGATCTGGACGTCGGCCGGGCAGTACGCCGACCACATCTTCGTCCTCACGCGCACCGACCCGGAACTACCGAGGCACAAGGGCATCACGTTCCTGCTCGTCCCGATGGACCAGCCGGGCGTGGAGGTGCGGCCGATCAAGATGATCTCGGGCGACTCCGAGTTCAACGAGACGTTCTTCACCGACGCCACCTGCCCGAAGGAGAACGTGGTCGGTGGCGTGAACAACGGGTGGGCGGTGGCGATGACGCTGCTCGGCTTCGAGCGCGGCGAAGCGGCGGCCACCACGCCCGTGCGCTTCCGGGCGGAGCTCGACCGGCTGCTCGCAATGGCGCGCGAGCGCGGGGTGGCCGACGACCCGATCCTGCGGCAACGGTTGGCCTGGTGCTACACCAAGGTCGAGATCATGCGGTTCCTCGGCATGCGCACGCTCACCAAGTTCCTGCAGGGTCACCACCCCGGCGCCGACGGCTCGATCTTCAAGCTGTACTGGAGCGAGTACCACCGCGTCGTCACCGAGCTGGCTGTCGACATCCTGGGTGCCGACGCCATGGTGCCGAGCGGGCGCCATCCGTCGAGTGCGTTCATGACCGACGACATGGGCGCACCGAACGACCCGGCGTCCTGGGTCGGTACGTTCCTCGTCGCCCGGGCGGGCACGATCTACGCCGGCACGAGCCAGGTGCAGCGCAACATCCTCGGCGAGATGGTGCTCGGCCTGCCGAAGGAGCCGGCGCCGCGTTGAGCCGGCTGTCGGATCGGGCGGTGGCCCGGGCGCGCCGGCTGCTGCCGGTTCCGCCCCGGGTGGTCGGTGCGATCGTCATGCGCCCGCGCCTGTGGGCGACCGCGCTGCGCCAGGCCCGCGTACTCGCCGCGCCCGGGTCGGTACGTCCGACGAGCGACTACCTGGCGTTCAGGATGACGACGCAATACGGCGACCCCGGCCACGAGCCCGAGCCGGCCGACGTCGTGAGCTACCTGTGCTGGTGCCGGCAGTGGCGGGTGATCGCCGGCAGCGGGTCCGCGGCGCGCCCCGGCCGATGACGTGACGTGCCCGTGATCGCGGTGGGCGGCTCGTGGGCTGTGGAGCGGTTCGTCGGGCCGGCGTCGGGGTTCCACGCCCGGGCGATGCCCGGGGTGGTCGACCGGCGGGTTTGGGTGCACGAGGTCGACCGGCCGGCGCTCGTGCTCGGCTCGAGCCAGTTCGACGCCGTCGTCGACCGCTCGCGGGTGGACGCCGCCGGCGTGGAGGTCGTGCGCCGCCGATCGGGCGGGGGAGCGGTGCTGCTCACGCCCGGCGAGGTGCTGTGGCTCGACGTGCTCGTTCCGGCCGGCGATCCGCTGTGGGACGCCGATGTCGGCCGATCGACGTGGTGGCTGGGAGACGCGTGGGTGCGGGCGCTCGCCGCGGGGGCACCCGGCGAGATCCACGTCCACCGCGGTCCAATGATCCGCACGCCCTGGTCCGCGCTCGCCTGCTTCGCCGGGGTCGGGCCGGGAGAGGTCGTCGTGGCGGCCGCGGCGACCGGCGGGTCGTCGGCCAAGCTCGTCGGCATCAGCCAGCGTCGCACCCGTGCCGGGGCACGGTTCCAGTGCGCGATCTACCGCCGCCACGACCCCGCCGCGCTACCCGCGTTGCTCGCCCTCGACGACGTCGAGCGGGCGACGCTCACCGACGTGCTCGCGGTTGCCGTCGCTTCGACGACGATCACCGAGACCGACCTGATCGCCGCGCTTCCTGCATAGCGTGTGGGCGCCGACGACGCGAACGGTGCGTTCCGTGGCGTGCAACGGGCCGACTTCGACGACTACATCCGCCGCTTCAACGCACAGGATGCGACGGCGTTCGACGACTACATCCATCCGGAGCTTCGCATGCAGAACGGCGGCCTGGTGTTCCACGGCGTGCAGGGGATGAAGGACCACTACGCCTGGATCTGGCGCACGCTTCGCGAGACCCTGAACGTCAGGCGCTTCGTGACCGACGAGGCATCGATCGCTGTCGAGATGCACGCGCACTTCGAGGCGCTGCACGCGACCCGGGGACGCCGTTCGGCGCGGTCGTCGCCGGCGACCAGTTCGGCTACCACGGCGTGATCACGTACCGGATGCTCGACGGCAGGTTCGGCGACATCCGCGTCGCGTACCTGTCGTTCTCGCATACGTCGATCGACGGCGCGGTGACCCAACTCGGCCTCGCCCACTGACCGACCCGGCGGTCGTCGGCTACGGATCGGCGACCTCGCCGAAGGCCGCGAGAAGGTCCTGCGCGTCGGCGAGCAGCCGGACGACGTCGAGGCGCTCGTCGGCCACGAAGTAGTACCACCGGACCGGGAATCGCGTGATGGCTATCGCCCGCAGCCCCGGGATCCCCGACCTCTCGCCGATCAACGAAGCACCGATGCCCGGCGTCCGTTCCGCGGACCGAAGCGCCGCCAACGCAGCGTCGAAGAAGCGGGCACCCAACAGCTCACCGCCGGTTGCTCCGTAGTACCGGGTCCGGTCGATCAGATCGGCTTCGGCTCGTGGGCGAAGCCACGCCGTCGTCACGCGTTGGGGCTGAGCGCCCTATCGCGCAGCTCGGCGCTCCGGCGGCGGCTGAGGGGATGACCCTGGCCAGACTCCAGACCTTCGGTGATCAGGTCGCGCAGGCGCTTGCTGGCCTGGTCCTGCTGGTCGCGTCGGATGAGGTCGCGAAGGTACTCGCTGGTGTTGCCGTACTGGCCCGTCTGGACGCGCTCGTCGATGTACGCGCGGAGCGATTCCGGCAACGCGAAGCTCATCGTGTTACCGCTCATTGGTAGATGATGCGACGGCAATCAACAGTTGTCAATCGCCTCCCCTCAAGCGCCGACACTGATCAGCGCCGGACGGCCGAACCCGAACGATGACGAGTTGACCGCGCCTGTCGCAGCTAGGGCGTCAACGTTCGGGCGTGCGGCGCGTGCGTTCGTGGGCGGCCAATCGGCCGGGTCAGGCGGCGGCCGACCGGCCGGGTGGGGCGGCGGCCAATCGGCCGGGTCAGGCGGCGGCCAACCGGCCGGGTGGGGCGGCGGCCAACCCGGCCGGGTGGGGTCCGGTGGGGCTGACGGGGGGAAATGTGGGGGAAAGTGGTTGACAGTGGCGACCACAGGGGCCAAAGTGGTGCGCAGTGGGGAATCGGCGGCCACACGGTTCGGGTCGTGACGGACCTCGGCCCGGGCGAGCGCCGGTTCCTCGAAGGCAGGCAGGCACGTTCCGAGGACCGACCGCACCGGGCACCATCCGGCGCAGGCGATCCGACGAACCCGATGGTTGGAGGCAGGCGGTTGTTCGTCGGCAGGCACGAGCGTCAGCTCGACCCCAAGGGTCGACTCGCGCTCCCCGCGCCGTACCGCCCCCGCTTCGAACCGTCCTGCTTCCTGGCCTTCGGCAACGACGGATGTGTCGAGGTGTGGACCCGAGAGCTGTTCGAGGACACCGCAAAGGAGGCGACCGAAAAGATGAAGCGCGGAGAGATCAGCCGGGACGCCTGGCGCGCCACGGCCCACAATGCCCTCGAGGTCGGCATCGATGCCCAGGGCCGCGTCAACGTCGACCGCGCCTTTCGTGACTACGCCGGCCTCGACGTCGACTCCAAGGTCGTCGTCGCCGGCTCGATCGACCGCGTCGAGATCTGGAGCACCAGCAGCTATGAGGCGATGAGCTCTCGCGGAACGGCCGAGCTGCGCAGCGGCCCCGCCACCGCCGCGTGGGTCAACCGGAGCCAGCCGTGAGCCGGGCTATCCGCGTCGACACGATCGCCCAGCCACTCACCCGGTCAGCACTCACCAGATCAGGACTCACCGGATCAGGACTCACCCGAACAACCAATCGAAGGGAGCGTCGAGGACCACGAAGCAGTTGACCGCACGGTCACCGTTCCGCTCATTTGCAGTCTCCCGGCCGGCAAGATGGACAGCCCCAACTCCGCCCGCTTCCGTCTAGTCAGTCGGGGAGACATCCCGGCGACACCCGCCGACCGGGGGACTGCAAATGAGCGAGGCGGTGTCGCACGGTACGACGCCGTTCCGTGACCACCGGCCCGCACGTTCGTCATGAACACCCCGTTCCACCACGTGCCCGTGATGGCCGACTCGATCGTCGACCTGTTGCGACCCGTACCGGCCGGTGTGCTCGTGGACATGACGCTCGGCGGCGGAGGTCACGCCCGACTGCTGCTCGAGGCGAGACCGGACTGCCGGCTCCTCGGCCTCGACCGCGATCGGGACGCCCTCTCGGCGGCCGGAGCCAACCTCGCTCCGTTCGGTGACCGGGTGATGCTGCGTCACGCCCGCTTCGACGACCTCGCATCGATCATGACCGAGCTGCAGATTCCCAGCGTCTCCGGTGTCCTCTTCGATCTCGGTGTGTCCTCGCACCAGCTCGACCGGGCCGAGCGCGGCTTCTCCTACCGCCACGACGGTCCGCTCGACATGCGGATGGATGCCGGCGACCCCGAGCACGACGGCGAGGCCCGCACGGCCGGCGACATCGTCAACGGCTACGACGTCCACGACCTCGCCCGAGTTCTGCGTGAATACGGCGAGGAGCGCTTCGCCAACCGCATCGCCCACGCCATCGTTGCCGCCCGCCCGATCGAGTCGACCGCCGAGCTCGCCGACATCGTGCGTGACGCGATTCCCGCACCGGCCCGCCGGCGCGGTGGTCACCCGGCCAAACGGACGTTCCAGGCCATCCGTATCGAGGTCAACAACGAGCTCGCCATCCTCGGCACGGCGATCGACGCGGCCGTCGAGGCAACGGCGCCCCACGGCCGCGTCGCCGTGCTCGCCTACCACTCGGGCGAGGATCGCATCGTCAAGGCGCGGTTCCGCCACCATGCGACCGGCGGCTGCACCTGCCCGCCCGGGCTGCCGTGCGTGTGCGACGCGGTGAAGACGGTCCGGCTGCTGAAGGCCGGAGCGGCCAAGCCGACCGAGGCCGAGATCTCCGCCAACCGGCG
>JAYUAM010000034.1:0-2656 GCA_043741295.1 Acidimicrobiia bacterium | reverse complement strand
CGCCACCGCCCCCACCCCGCAACCAACCGCGCCGCCGCCCGACGACACGACGGTCGCGCCCGGTCCAACGCGATCGACGCCGCCGACCACCGAACACCGTCGCGGTGGCCGTGGATCAGGGTCCGGGTCCACCTCGACCTCCACCACCGATCCCGGGCCCGACGACTGATGAAACGAAACGCCGCCCTCCTCACCGCCGGTATGGCCACGGTCTTCGTCAGCACGACGGCGATCGCCGCCGCCCGCGTGCTGCCCCACGGGCCCATCGGCGCCCGTCCCGTCGTCAGCAAGCACGTTGCCGAACCCGTCACGACGGCGGAGGCGACCACGTCGAGCTCCTCGTCGGCCCCCGCGCCGATCGTGGTGACCCGCACCGAGACCGAGGACGTGATCGTCGTCGTGGGCGCCGATGGGTCGCTCGTCACCGCGCCGCGTGGAGCCGGCGCGGCCGAGGTCGAGTCCGGGCACGAGGATGTCAGCACCACGCTACGGCCGCCGGCCGGGCCGGATGCCGGGTCGTCGGGTGCGGCGGCACCCACCGTCGCGAGCGTGCCGGAGACCGAAGCGCCGGAGCACCCGGCCGTGTCCGCCGCCCCCGCCGCCAACCAGCCCGAGCCCGAGCCGAACGACGAGACGCGTACCGGTGGCGGCACCGGCGGAACCGGATCGAAGGGTGGCGGTCTTCAGGACCACCGCTTCGACACCGGTGCACCGAGCGCCGACGACTGATCGGATCGCGCCGCCGCGCTCGGGCCCGTGCGCCGGTCACCGCGGCTACTTGAGGAAGCGGCTCGTCGTGTTGTCGGCGAGGACCTTCCCGCCGGTCTGACACGTGGGGCAGTAGTTCACCGAGTACGAGGAATAGGCCACCTCGCGGATCGCGTCACCGCACACGGGGCACGGTTCACCGGTCCGCCGGTGGACGCCGCCGGGTCGGTCGGCCGACGAGCTCATGTCGTCGCGTTCGCGCTCTGCGGCGAGCCCTTCGTTGCAAGCGTCGACGATGGCGGTGACGACGGCGGTCGCGCCGCCGAGACCGAGCTTGCCGGTCATGGCGAACGGCGAGACCTTGGCGCGGTAGCAGACCTCGTTGGCCAGCCGCCGACCGAGGCCGGCGATGCAACCCTGGTCGCGCAGGAACGTGTGCAGCCGCATGTTGCGCGCCGCGAACCGCGCCGCCAGGTCGTCGGCGGTGATTGCCAACGCCTCCGGACCGAGGTTGGCGAGCGGCGGATGGTCGAGCATGTTCCCGCTCGTCGCGCACCACACGCCGGCACGCCGTTCGGTGCCGGCCTCGGTGAGGAGCCACGCCCGCCCGTCGGCGAAGCGCCAACGGGCGATGCCACCCCGCGGTTTTGGTGACTGCTTCGCGTCCTCGCGCAGACGTCCGCCCTGCATCAGGTGGACGACGAACGTGAGGTCACCGAAGCGGGCAAGCAGGTACTTGCCGCGGCGACCGACCTCGTCGAGTGTGACACCGACGGCGTCGCTCGGTGCCGGCACGGCGGTCTTCAGCGCGGTGAACGTGATCGGGGTGAAGCGTTCCAACATCGTGCCGGCATAACGGGCGGTGAGCCGTTCGGCGTGCGCCTGCACCTCGGGCAACTCAGGCACGGCGCCCCCGTCCGTCAGCGCTGTCGTCATCGTCGTCGTGGTCGTGGTCGTGGTCGTGGTCGTGGTCGTGGTCGTGGTCGTCGTCGTCGTGGTCGTCGTCGTCGTGGTCGTCGTCGCCGTAGCTGGTGCAGGCGCGAAGCGGCGCGAGTGCGGCGTCGAGCGCGGCGAACAGCGCCTGCGCCTCCACGAGCCGGTCCACGTCGCCGCTGATGACGAGGCGGCCTTCGACGAAGGCGCGTTGGGCACTCACGGTGCCCTGGGCGAGGGCGACGGCGGTCGCCTGGTCCGTGCGCAGGCGCACATCCTCGGGGTCGGCGGGGCCCCGGTCGAGACGTGCCGGCCCCCGGACGGCTGGGGACGTCGGATCGTGCGTCGTGAGGTAGTACACGACGGGCCCGTTGGCGCCGCCCTCGACCACCTGTGTGAGCCCGATCGGTCGGGCCGGCGCCGCCCGTTCGAGGTCGGCGGCGGCGGCCACCGCGTCGGCGGCCTCGGCGATCCACAGCTCGGTGAGGTAGCGGGGCACGCCAGTAGTCTGCCCGATGATGCCGCAGGGGCGATCGGGGTGGGCGGCGACCGACGAGGGCCCACACCGCTCGTCCGGAGACGGGTGGTGCGAGATCTGGGGCTTCGCCGGAACCGACGGTGCCGGCACCGGAGTGCTCACGACGTTCGGGGTCGTGCCCTCGGCCGGGCGGGCCTGGTACGTCGCCGCGCTCGTCCGCCCCGGTCACGGCGTGGCCTACGTCGGTGACGACGAGATCGTCCGCCGCACTGACCGGCTGTCGGTGCGTCGGCCGGGTCTGTGGGCCGATCACACGTGTGAGGAGCCGTTCGAGCAATGGACCGTCGCCAACGAGGCGTATGCCGTCGAGCTCGAAGAGCCCGACGACGCCCTGGGTGACTCGCTCGGCGACGCGCGCGGCACGACGACGGCGCTCGCGTTCGACCTCGAGTGGTACGCCGCCGGTTCCGCCGAACCGGCATGGCCGGACGGCGAGGCTGCGCGGTTCGGGTATCAACAGCGCGGCGAGATCGACGG
>JAYUAM010000033.1:0-2658 GCA_043741295.1 Acidimicrobiia bacterium | reverse complement strand
CGGCCCGCTCCAGCGCGGCGACCAGGTCGAAGCCGTCGCTGTAGGAGCTGTGGAAGTGCACGCCGACGGCGGCGGCGCCGTTCAGGCCGGCGGCGAGCGCGAAGGCCTGGCCGAGTCCGCCGTCCTTGCCGGCGCCGGTGATGAGCACCCGCTTGCCCTCGACGCCGGCGCGCAGCGCCGCATCGAACCGGAACCTGTCGAGGTCGACCGTGAACGCCATCGTCGGAGCGTACGCCTGCCCTACACCGGCGCTTCCACTCGCCGGCGTGGAGCGTGCATCGCGGGTTGGTGGTCCCACAGGTCGGCGAGCAGGTCGCTGCGCAGCGCGGCGACGGCGGGGTCGTCCCAGCGGTTCACCTGCTGGAGCGGATCGTCGACGAGGTCGTACAGCTCGCCCTCGGTGCCGTCGTGCACGTATCCGGACTGGTAGGTGGTGCACACCCAGGTTCCGTCGCTGCCGGAGCGGGTGATCGTGCGCAGGTGGACGGCGACGCCGAACAGCTCGCTGTCCCACTCGGTGAGCACGCGCTCGAAGCCGCGGGCGTCGGCGTCCTGGTCGTCCACCGGCAGCGGCCGGCCTTCCATCCAGTCTGGCGGCGGAATGCCGGCGATCGCGCAGAACGTCGGGGCGAGGTCGACGAGGCCGACCGGACGTTGCACCACCCCCGGCGCGATGCCGGCCGACCGCGCCGGGCGCCACACGAGCGGGATCCGCATCAGGCCGTCGACGTGGTACGGGCCCTTGAAGAGCAGGCCGAAGTCGCCCTGCAGCTCGCCGTGGTCGGTGGTGAACACGACGTCGACGTCGTCGGCCCAGCCGCGTCCGGCGATCGCCGCGAGGACGCGACCGAGCGCCTCGTCGATCAGCTCGCATTCGACGGCGTTGCGGGCGTTGACCTCGCGCACCTGGTCCGCGGTGAGGGTGGCCGGTACCCACGCCGCCGGCGCCTCGTAGTTGGTGACCAGCCGGCCGTCGTACCACGCCCGCCAGTGGCGCGGCTTGGCATCGAGGATCGCCTCACGCGTCGCCGGATCAGCGACGTAGCCGGCCGGCAACGGAACCTCGCGCCAGTCGACGCGTCCGAGCTCGGAGGCCGGCGGGTCCCACGGGTGGTGCGGGTCGGGGAAGCTCATCCAGCAGAACCAGTCGTCGTCGGCGGCGAGCGAGGCGAGCCAGGCGATGGTGCGGTCGGCCACCCAGTCGGTGTGGTAGCAGTCGCGTGGGATGGCGTTGTCGTGCACCTGCGGCGCACCCGTCTCGCCCCCGCCGCGTGCGTTCACCTCGAGGGCGCCGTCGAGCACGGGATAGAACATGCCGACGGCTTCCGGATGTTCGGCGGCCAGCCAGCGGGCGTAGTGCAACGGGCCCTGACCGCCGTGCGTCGCCGCCTCGAAGTGCTCGAAGCCGCGGTGCGGCGCGACGAGCGCGCCGTCGGGGTGCTGGAGCGAGAAGCAGTTCTCGGCGAACCGGGCGAACGGGTCGAGGAACGGCTCGAAGTGCGGCTTGCCGATGAGCGCGGTGCGGTAGCCGGCGTCGTGCAGGAGCGTGGCCACCGACGGCGCGTCGGTCGGAAGGGGCACTCCGTTCATCCACACGCCATGCGTGCTCGGGTGCTGCCCGGTGAGGATCGTCGAGCGCGATGGCATGCACACGACCGACTGCGGATGGGCCCGCTCGTAGCGGTGCCCGGCGGCCGCCAGCGCATCGACCACGGGGGTGCGGGCGACGATGCCGCCGTTGCACCCGAGGGTGTCGTAGCGCTGCTGGTCGGTGGTGACCAGCAGGATCTTGCGGTGGCCCGTTCGAGCAGATGCGGCGCTCGGATCAGGTTGGATGGTCACGGGGCGCTCGCTGTCGGGCGCGTCGGCGGCGCGTCGGGTGTCTCCATCTGGCGCTTCAGCTCGTCGAGCGCGCCAGCCGTTCCGCCGGCGATGGTGAGCGCCATCGTGCGTGGGTCGGCATCGGTCTGGTAGACGACGAGGCAGGTGTCGTCGCCGAGGTCGACGACGTCGATCGTGCCGCGGTGGTGCACGAACGCCGGCGCGGTGATGCGGTACTGGAACCGGCGTTGGAGATCGTCGTGCACGAGGATCTCCTCGGGCATCGACACACCCGACCCGAGCGTGATCACGCGCGTCGTGCCGTCTACCGTGCACGCCGTGATGCCGGGGAACCACTCGTGCAGGCGCGCCGGATCACCGGCCAGCGCCCACACGTGGCCCGCCGGCCGGGCGATGAACACCGTGTGACGGATCGAGCCGAGCGTCATCGCGTCACGGGCGTCACGGGCGTCACGGGCGTCTACATTGTCGCAGCGATGAAGGCGGCGACGACGGCCGCCAGTTCGGGGCCCTTGTCCTCCTGCAGGAAGTGGCCGGCACCTTCGATCGTGGTGTGCGGTTGACCGGCGGCGCCCGGCACGCTGGACATGAACGCCCGCTCGCCGCCCTTGGTGATGGCGTCGCCATCGCTGAAGGCGCACAGGAACGGTCGATCAAACCTATGGAGAACCTCCCAGGCCGCGGCGTTGGCCGCCTCGGCCGGATCGTCGGCACTGGTCGGCACGAGCGACGGGAAGACGCGGGCGCCGGCCTTGTACGAGTCGTCAGGGAACGGGGCGTCGTACGCGGCGGTCACCTCGCGGCTCAGCGTCGACA
>JAYUAM010000032.1:0-2665 GCA_043741295.1 Acidimicrobiia bacterium | reverse complement strand
GCGACGAGGCAGAACACGCGCCCGCTGCGGCCGAGCGATGCGTCGTTGCGCAAATCGAGCATCATCCGTCCGCCGGTCGACACGACCAGGCCCCGGCGCGCGGCGAGGTCGGCCGCGAGTGCGTGCTCGATCTCCCGGAACGCGTCCTCGCCGCGGGAGCGGAAGATCTCGGCGATCGTCTCGCCCCGTGCCTCGATGAGCACGTCGGTGTCGACGAACTCGTACTGCAGGCGGTGCGCCAGCAGCCGGCCGACCGTCGTCTTCCCGGTGCCCATGAACCCGGTGAGCACCACGTTCGGACGTTCATCTCGGGTCGGCGCTCGGTCCGCTTCGGCGGCTGCCGGCTCGTCTCCAACTGCCATCGGTGCGCTCCTACGTGCCGGCGACGACCGGCGAGCCGGCCACCGGCGTGAGCGCGGGGTCACCGGCAAGGACGGCGAGGGCGTTCTGGGCGGCCAGCGTGGCCATCGCCGTGCGGGTCTCCCGCGTCGCCGAACCGACGTGCGGCACGAGCACCACGTTCTCGAGCGCGAGCAGGCCGGGGTGCACGGTGGGCTCGTGCTCGAACACGTCCAGACCGGCACCGGCGATGGTTCCAGCGCGCAGCGCGGCGACGAGCGCGGCCTCGTCCACGATCGGCCCGCGCGCCGTGTTGATCAGGAACGCGCTCGGCTTCATCGTTGCCAGTCTCGCGGCGTCGACGAGGTGGTGGGTGGCCGGCGAGTACGGGCAGTGGAGCGAGACGACATCGCTCGTGGCGAACAGCTGGTCGAGCGTCACGTAGGTGGCGCCGAGCATCGCCTCCGTCGCAGGGTCGAGCCGAGTGCGGTTGGAGTAGGCGATGGTCATCCCGCAGGCCGAGGCGCGGCGGGCGAGCGCCTGACCGATCTGGCCCATACCCACGATGCCGAGCCGGCGCCCCTGGATGCCGGTTCCGAGGTGGAACAGCATCCCCCACTGCCACGCCTGCCCGGACCTGATCACCCGCTCCCCTTCACCGAGGCGCCGCGTGGCCATGAGCACGAGGGCGAGGGCGATGTCGGCCGTGGCATCGGTGAGCACGCCCGGCGTGTTCGTGACGACGACACCCCGAGCCGCGCAGGCGGCCACGTCCACGTTGTTGTAGCCGACCGCCACGTTGGCGACGACACGCAGCTGCGGTCCCGCCCCGTCGAGGAAGGCGTCGTCGACCCGGGCGGTGAGCAGCGTGAGCACGGCGTCCGCTCCGGCCACCAGGGCGTGCAGCTCGTCGACCGGGATCGTGTCCCCCGCCCCGACCACCGGTTCGGCACCCGACGCCCGGAGCGCGGCGAGCGCCGGCTCGGGCACGGGCCCCGTGACCACGATCTTCGTCATGGCCCAGATCAAAGCACGTCGCCGACGACCGGCCCAGACCGCACGCAGCACACGGTGGGCCGACGCTCACGCCACGCCGGCGCCGCGACCGCTCAGGCGATCTCGTCGCGCAGGCGGGCGAGGAGGCGGGCGACGTCGGTGGGCTGGACGGCGGCCGACCGCACGAGGTCATCGAAGCTGCGCACCAGGGCGTGCACCGGCTCCTCGGCGGTGAACACGAAGTACTGGTTGCCGAGGTACAGCGCAGCGCGGTGGGTGCCGAACACGGTCACCGGCGCGGCGTAGCGCTCGCGACCGTCGATCAGGAACCATCGCAGCGCCGGGTAGAGCTCGTCGAGCAGGTCGATCATGTGGGTCAACTGGTGCACCCGGCGACGACGGTCGAGCGTGCGCCAGATGCCCTCGCCGCGGGCGAACCCCTCCACCGCCTGCACGGAGTTCACGCACTCCATGTCGGTACCGAGTCGGCGCGTCCACTCGAGCCGCATCGACGCAGACTCGATCTTCTGCTCCGGCGACGTCACGTCGTAGCGCCCGACCTCGTGGCGGATGACCGCATCGGTCTTGAGCAGGTCGGGCACGGTGGTCGGGATGTAGCGCACCTTCGAGCCGACCGCCTCGGCGAGCCACTGGGCGAGGAGGTGATCGTTCGGCGGTGGCGCCGTGCCCTCGATGCGCAGTTGCTCGACCACGATGTCGGCCCGTATCGGCTCGCCCTCACTCAGCCCGAGCAGCCAGTCGACCGACACCTGGGCGTACCGCGCAATCGCGACCAGGGTCTCGACCCGCGGGAACCGTCCGCTGCTCGCCGACAACACCTGCGAGAGCGTCGTGCGGTCGATGCCTGCCGCCTCGGCGAAGGCCGAGCGGCTGAGCCCACTCACTGCAACCGTCTGCGCGAGACGGGCATGGAACACGTCAGATTCGGCGCTATCGGTCGAACTCACGCACAGAACGTAGCTCTTCTTTTCACAAGTGATGAAAATCCGCACAGGACCGCTCGGATGTGCGCATGTCCTCGTTGCCGCGTTCGGCGGCGTGCTCCACGATGGCTCGTAGTGGCCGATAGGACAGACGTGAGTGTGCTGGTCGACCGACGTGAGTGGCGCACCCTTGCCGTCGCGGTCGGCGTGTACGGCGGTTGGTTCGTCGCCGTCGCCACCCATCGGCTGCTGCCGGCGCCGGTTGTCGTCGGCCTGCTGGCCTGGACGGGTGCGTGGCACCTCAGCCTGCAGCACGAGACGATCCACGGTCACCCGTTCCGTGACCGGCGGTGGGGCCATGCCCTCGGATGGGTGCCGCTCACGGT
>JAYUAM010000031.1:0-2668 GCA_043741295.1 Acidimicrobiia bacterium | reverse complement strand
GGGCGCGAGCTAAGTTCGCTGCTGTGATGCAGGTGCTGGCGTTGCGGGTCGACGTGCACATTCCGGCGGCGGGGTCGTTGAAGGCGAAGCGTCAGGTGGTGAAATCGGTCGTCGACGCGGCCCGGCACCGCTACGGTGTCGCCTCCGCCGAGGTCGACCACCAGGAGCTGTGGCAGCGGGCCAGCTTCGGGTTCGCAGCGGTGGGCGGCAGCGTGGATCATGTCAGCGACGTGATCGACGAGGTCGAGCGGTTCGTGTGGTCGCATCCCGAGGTGGAGGTCACCGAGGTGGAGCGCACCTGGTTGGAACCCGACTGACCGCGGTGGTTGTCGAAGGAACGTGAACGACAGAAGGAGCATGCGATGGCGAGAGCGAAGCGAACGAGGCGGGCACCGTCGCCCCATCAGGTGCCCCGTACGGCGCGCCTCAACGAGCTGCTGCGCGAGGTGATCGCCGACGAGCTCGAGCGCATCGGTGACGAGCGGCTGGAGAACGTGACGATCACCAACGTCGATGTCGACTCCGACCTCAACCGGGCGATCGTGAGCTACGACGCGCTCGACGGCGAGGAGGCCGACGTCGATGTCCTCGTCGCGCTCGGGTCGCTCCGCGTCCGGCTGCAGAAGGCGATCGGCACGCAGATAACGGCGCGCAAGACGCCGATCCTCGAGTTCCGGCCCGACGACGTTCTCCGCTCGGCGGCGCGCATCGAAGCCATCCTCAGCACGCTGCCCCCGGTGGGCGACCACGACGAGGTGGAGGACGGCCGCTATCGCCCGTCGTAGACCGCCACAGGTCCACGGACTCGCCGTCGTCGACAAGCCGGCGGGCATGACGAGCCACGACGTGGTGAACGTGCTGCGCCGTTCGCTCGGCGAGCGGCGCATCGGTCATTCGGGGACGCTCGACCCTGACGCTACCGGCGTGCTGCTGTGTGGCGTCGGGTCGGTTACGCGCGTGCTGCGCTACCTCACCGATCTCCCCAAGACCTACACCGGCGAGGTCGTGCTCGGCACCGACACCTCCTCGCTCGACGCATCGGGCGAGGTGGTGGCGCGCTACGAGATGGCCGGGGTGTCGGTCGCCACCGCCCGGGCTGCCGCGCGCACGCTCACCGGCGACATTCTGCAGGTACCGCCGATGGTCTCGGCGCTGAAGATCGACGGGCGCCGGCTGCACGAACTGGCCCGTGAGGGCATCGAGGTCGAGCGAGCGGCCCGTCCGGTCACGGTCCACCGCTTCGACGTCGACGCGACGGACGATCCTCTCGTGTTCGCCATCGAGGTTCAGTGCTCGTCGGGAACCTACGTGCGTACGCTGGCCCAGGACCTCGGCCACGCTCTCGGCGGTGGTGGCCACCTGCGCAACCTGCGGCGCACGGCCATCGGCTCGTTCTCCACCGGCGCGGGCGGAGCCAACCCGCTGGACGACGTCCGGCTGCTGGAGCCATCGGCGGCGCTGCGCGACTACGCGTCGGTCACCATCGATGCCGACACCGTCGCGCTCGTGCAGCACGGCCGGGTGTTGCCCCTCGCGCCCCGGTTCGTCGGTGACGGGCCGTGGGCGGTGCTCGGCCCGGACGGCGCGCTCGTCGCCGTCTACGAGCGTCACGGTGAGGCGGCCAAGCCGGCCGTCGTGCTCTCCGACGCGACCGCGAACTAGCGTCGCCGTCGTGCGGATCCTGCGCGACATCGGGCAAGTGGCGTTCCCCGATACCGGGTCGGTGGTCACCATCGGTGCCTACGACGGCGTCCACACGGGCCACCGCACGGTCATCTCGCAGGTGAAGGCGATGGCGGCCGAACGCGGGTGCGCCAGCGTCGTCGTCACCTTCGACCGCCACCCGGCCACGGTCGTGCGACCGGAGTCGGCGCCCCGTCTGATCACCGACCTGGGCCAGAAGCTCGAGCTGCTCGCGGCGACCGGCATCGACGCCACGTTCGTCATCACCTTCGACGAGGCCCGCAGTCGTGAGTCGGGCGCCGACTTCGTGCACGAGGTCCTGCTCGGCGTGCTCGGGGCCAGGGCCGTGGTCGTCGGCGAGGACTTCCATTTCGGCCACGGTCGCAGTGGCAACGTGGCGATGTTGCGCACCATGGGCGCCGAATTGGGATTCGACGTCGAGCCCGTCGTTCTCGCCCCCCGCCTCGACGGCGTTGCCGAGCCGGTCTCGTCGACGGCGATCCGTCGCGCCCTCGCCGGAGGTCAGGTCGCCACCGCCGCCGCGCTGCTCGGCCGGCCGTTCGAGCTGCGCGGAACCGTCGTCACGGGCGACCAGCGCGGGCGGTTGCTCGGCTTCCCGACCGCGAACGTCGAGGTGCCGAACCAGATGTGCATCCCGGCCGACGGCGTGTACGCCGGGTGGTACGAGCGGCCCAACGGTTCGGTGCACGCCTGTGCGGTGAACATCGGCCGGCGGCCCACGTTCTACGAGCACGCCGACCACAGCCTCGTCGAGGCCCACCTCCTCGACTTCACGGACGACCTGTACGGCGAAACGGCCCGCATCCGCTTCGTCACCTTCCTGCGCAGCGAGCGCAAGTTCGACGGCATCGACGCCCTCGTCGCACAGCTGAAGCGCGACGTCGAGAGCGCCCGCGCTGCGCTCGACAGCTAGCGCTCGGCGCCTGGCTCGTCGAGCAGTCGGACAAGGCTGCGGAGCCGATCC
>JAYUAM010000030.1:0-6319 GCA_043741295.1 Acidimicrobiia bacterium | reverse complement strand
GCCGCCAGTTGTAGTCGGCGTTGGCGAGGGCGATGCTGGTGGCAAGTGCGGACACGGGAGACCTCTGGGCTTGTGACACGGATCACATGGGGCGGGCCGGAAGCAGCAACAGGACTCGCTGCGGGGACTCGGGCATGGTAGGGCCAGTTCAGCGGCCTGACAAGGGTCAAAATGACAGACGGTGTTTACGCGGCGGTAACGCCCAGCAGACGGAGGGATCGCAGTGACAGAAGTCATCGCGCACCGGGGGGCGAGCCGGGTCGAGCGGGAGAACACGCTGGCCGCGTTCCGACGTGCCCGCGAGCTCGGGGCTGGCTGGGTCGAGCTCGACGTGCGGCCGTCGGCCGACCGCCGGCTCGTCGTCCACCACGATCCGCACTACCCCGACGGCCCGGCGATCGTCGATGTCCTTGCCGACGACCGCCCGTCCCACGTGCCGCTCCTGGCGGAGGCGATGGAGGCCTGCACGGGAATGCGGGTGAACGTGGAGATCAAGAACGACCCAACCGAGCCCGGGTTCGAACCGGACGGATGGTTCGTGGCGGCCGTCGTCGACGACCTGCGCCGCGCCGGCGACGTGCCCCGGGTGCTGATCTCGAGCTTCCACCGCGGCACGATCGACCGGGTGCGCGAGCTGGAGCCGACGCTCGACACCGCGCTGCTCGTCGACGTCGTGCCGCCGCGTGGCCCCGGGCGTGACGCACTGCTCGACGGCCTGGTCACCGACGGCCACCGGGCGCTGCACCCGTGGTGGCGTCTCGTCAATGCCGGTCTCGTCGCCGACTGTCACGACCGAGGGCTGCTCGTCAACGTCTGGACGTGCGACGACCCCGAGGCGATGGCGCGCCTCGCCGCCGGAACGGCGGGCGACGGCACCGGCGGCGTCGATGGCATCTGCACCAACGTGCCCGACGTCGCCGTCGCCGTCCTGGCAACGATGGCGTAGGAGCGCGAGGGCGGCGCGGCTCGCGCCGGCCTCGCGCACCCCGCACACGCCCGGTACCGCGACGGGCACTTCGTCGAGTTCGTGTCGGATCTCGACGCGTTCCAGTGCGATCAGCCTCGCTGCGCTCACTCTCCGTCCCGGCGTTGTGAGCTCCGTCCCGTCAGTGGCCGAACGTCGCCCGCTGGCTGGCGCGGATCGCCGGGGTCTGAGCCTGGACGAGGAGGAACAGCGCCTCGCGGCCGAGCCGTTGGGCGTGCTCGTCCCGGATGATCGCCGCACCGCCGCGCTCGACCATCGCCAGCGCGGCGGCGTCGAGGGCGAGGGCCGTCGCTGCCGCCCTCGCCAGCGATAGCGACGATGGGTCGTCGTCCGCGGCGGCGTCGTCGAGCTGGCGGCGGACGGCGTCGATCCGTGGGCCGAGAACCGGTCTCGGCAGCAAGGTGTCACACCGCCGGGCGAGGCCGAGCGAGAGCGAACCCGACATGCGCATCGACGTCACGTCGCGCGCCAGCCAGTCGGCGAGAGGTTCCACCTTGACGACGCGTTCCGGTGGCACGCGATGCCGATGCAGTGCGAGCTCGACGGTGCGCGACGCGTTGACGGCCGCCAGCTGGAGCGCCCGGGCGACGACCGACTCGTCGGCGACCGCGTCGATCAGCGCCCAGACGATCGCGTCGCCGTGGCGGGCGGCGACGTTCACCACGTCGACGAGCCCCCACCCGGTGACCCACGGGGCGACGCCGTCGAGCAGCCATCCCCCGCCGTCGCGTCCGGGTTCGGCGACGACCGCCGCCGGGCCGGGACGCCGAAGGTGTGCGAAGGCGATGCCCGCCTTGGCGCGACCGCTCGCCAGCGGTCGTCCCCATGTCTCGTGCACCGCGCTCGCCGGGTCACAGGCGGCGACGGCCGTCGACTGGTGCTGCGCCCAGACGAAGGTGGTCGTCAGACAGCCTGACGCGAGCGCTTCGGTCACTGCACCCAGCTCGGCCGGGTCGGCGCCCGCCCCACCGAACTCCTCGGGGGCCGACATCGCGTAGAGGCCGGCGTCGGCGAGCGCGTCGAGCAGATCGGCGTCGAGGAGCGACGCCCGGTCGGTCGCGAGTGCACGCGGGAACAGGAGGTCGTCCGCCAGACGCTGCGCCCGCGCCGCGAGGTCCCGGACCGTCACGCTCATCGGGCCGAGTTGGTGGCGTCCGCGTGCGCGGGGTCGTCGCGCGCTGGGTCGGCTTCCGCGGGGTCGGCCTTTGCGGGGTCGGGCGGGACCGGCACGACCAGCGCCATCGCGTCGGGTGCGTGGCGGAAGACGAGGCGACGCGTCTCGCCGAGGTAGTCGCCGTCGACCTGATAGGGGAAGGGCGTCTCGTGCTCGACGACGAGATCGGTGATCCCTGTCCGCACATCGACGGTGTCGCTCGGACGGAGCCCACCACCCCGCAACGCTCCAGCCATCGCCGGCACCATGGCGCGCAGTGACATCCGCCGGAACGACACCGTCGCGAGCGGCGCGTCGAGCGTTGCTCCCGGCACGAGATCGAACGGCCGGTTGCCGAGGTACGTGTACGGGTTGGTGTTGAGCACGATCGTGAACATGCCCTCGATCGTCTCGTCGGCGCCGGGGGCGACGCCGGTGTCGACGCCGGTGTCGACGTCGGTAGCGCCGCGGGCGGGGGCCGGGGCACGGTAGCTGACCTGGAAGTGGGCACGTCGTCGGTCGTAGTCGACGGCCCACGTTCGGAGACCGGCGTAGATGAAGAGGGGATGGCCGAACCATCGCTTCACCGACGCCCGCTTCTCGACCGACGCGACGATCGCCGCGTCGAAGCCGATGCCGGTGTGGAACGTGAAGTAGCGGCCGTTCACGACCCCCAGCCCGACGCGCCGCCACGAGCCAGCCCGGAGCGCGGTGGCCGTGAGGTGGGCGGAGGCCACCGGATCGTTGGGCAACCCGATCGTGCGGGCGAACACGTTCGTCGACCCACCAGGGAGCACGGCGAGCGCGGTCGCGCTCCCGGCCAGACCGTTGGCGACCTCGTTGAGCGTGCCGTCACCGCCGACAGCGACGACCACGTCGATCCCCCGACTGGCAGCGTCCTGCGCGAACCGCGTGGCGTGTCCGCGGCGGTTCGTCTCCACGATCGTCACGTCGTGGTCGGCCGAGAGGGTCTGGTGCATGAGCACCTTGTTGCGCGCCGTCACCGAGGAAGCGAAGGAGTTGACGACCATGAGTAGACGCAAGGTGGCCAGCGTACCGATCCCGACCGTCGAGCGACGTGGGCGACAGCGGGGCCGAACTACCAGCGGAGCGGGACGACCGGCCCGGGGAGTGACCGTCGAGCGTCGGTGCGATCGACGAGGTGCGGCGGGGTGTTCACAGTGAACGTGGACGGTTTGGCTGCGCTGGGCGACGGCAACGCGTCAACGTTCCGCCTTCGCCGGGCTGGCCCTGTTACCGGACGGTAGGGAAGACTCTCCAGCCATGAACATCGTCGTCTGCGTGAAGCAGATACCGGATCCGGCGACGCCCGGCGCCCTGGATCCCTCGACCAACACGCTCAAGCGCGAGGGCAAGTTGATCCTCGACGACTCTGATGCCTACGGCGTGGAGATGGCCCTCCAGTTGGCCACGGCGTCGGGCGGCGGCGACGTCAGCCTCGTGTCGATGGCCCCGAACGGCGAGGTCTCCGGCCTGCGCACCGCGCTCGCCATGGGCGCGGCCAAGGCCGTGCTCGTGTCCGACCCGTCGCTCCAGGGATCAGACGCGCTCACCACGGCGAAGGTGCTCGCCGGCGCCGTCAAGCGTCTCGGCGATGCCGACCTGATCATCGCCGCCACCGAGTCGAGCGACGGCTACACAGGCACCGTGCCCGAGCAGATGGCCGAGGTCCTCGGCCTGCCGTCGGTCACGTTCGCCAAGCACGTCGAGATCGACGCGACGACGACGCCGGCGAGCATCAAGGTCCGTCGTCAGACCGAAGCCGGCTACGACGAGGTCACCTGCCCGCTGCCCGCAGTGATCTCGGTGACAGCCGGTGTGGTCGAGCCGCGCTACCCGAGCTTCAAGGGGATCATGGCGGCGAAGTCGAAGCCGGTCGACACGGTGACCGCCGCCGATCTCGGCGTCACGTCGAGCGGCTGGAGCGGCGCCGGGCAGGAGATCGTCAACGTCACCGCCGCCGAGGCGCGGGCCGCCGGCACGGTGGTGGAGGACGACGGCGAGGGCTTCGCCAAGATCGTCGCCTTCCTCGAGAACCTGAAGGTCATCTGATGAGCAGGAGCATGAGCATGAGCGCGCCGACGAGCAACGGGACGGGGAACTGAGATGACGCTGAACACCATCTGGGTCTACGCCGAAGTCGTGGACGGCAAGGCCACCACCGGCGCGCTCGAACTGCTGACCAAGGCCCGTGCGCTCGGCGCCGGCCACCTCGCGGCGTTCGTGCCCGGCGACCCGGGCTCGGCCGCCGCCGAGCTCGGCGCCCACGGCGCGGCAACCGTGTACGCCACGGGCGACCTCGGGGCGCACCTGCCCGGCCCCGCCGTGGCTGCAGCGATCAAGGCGCTCGTCGATGCCGGCACCAGCCCCGACCTGATCCTGTTCCCGATGACCTACGGCGCGCGCGACGTCGTCGGCCGGCTGTCGGTGCAACTTGACAAGACGGTGCTCACGAACAACATCGATGTCGCCGTCGACGGCGACGCCGTGAAGGTCACCACCGCGATCTTCGGCGGGAACACGCTCGTCGCGACCACGTTCACCTCCGGCGCGCCGTACCTGGCGATGTTCCGCCCGAAGAGCTTCGCCGCCGAGGCCGGTGGCGCCGCCGCCGGCACGGTCACCGCCGCGCCCGTGCCCGAGCTGGGCGCGACGGGTGCGGCGTCGGTCGTCGCCCGCCACGTCGAAGAGTCGACCGGCCCGAAGCTCGACGAGGCCGCCATCGTCGTCTCGGGCGGGCGCGGCCTTGGCGAGGCCGGCAAGTACGAGATGATCGAGCAGCTCGCCAAGCTCCTGAAGGGCGCGCCGGGCGCATCCCGGGCGATCGTCGATGCCGGCTGGGTTCCCTACAGCTACCAGGTGGGTCAGACCGGAAAGGTCGTGAAGCCCACCGTGTACATCGCCGCGGGCATCTCGGGCGCCACGCAGCACATGGTCGGCATGAAGGGCGCCAAGAACATCATTGCGATCAACAAGGACAAGGAGGCGCCGATCTTCTCGATCGCCGACCTCGGCATCGTGGGCGACGTCCACAAGGTGCTGCCGAAGTTGATCGAGGCGTTGCGGGCGCGCCCTTGAGGCTGCTCGTCGGTGCCGAGACCTGCCGCCGCGGGGTGCTACTGCGGCGACGGTCCGGTGAGGCTACGGGTTGTTGACGTTGACGACGCTGATCGAGCCGGTCTCGTAGGTGGTGGGGGTGCCGGGGTCGCGCAGGTCGGGTTCGCGGCGTCCGGAGCCACCGGCGAGGAGATCGATGCGGTAGTCGATGACCGGGGTGATGGTGGTGGTGCCGCGAGCGGCGGGGGTCCAAAGGCAGGGGCCCTGTACGCCGGGTTCGGACCAGTTTGGCCGGTGGGGGTCGAGCGCGGGGTAGCGGACGGTGTCGGCGAGGAGACCGCGGTGGGGTGCGCAGTCGACGGTGAGGTTCTGGTTGTTGCCGCGGTCGGTGTTGGTTGCGGTGATGGCGAAGGTGAGGTGGATCGGGAACGCGGCGAGGGTGACGGTGACCCCGTTGACGGATTTGCTGGCGGTGGCGGTGGTCCAGGTGTTCGGGTCGATCGCCAGCCAGGTGGGGTGGCGGGTGACGAGCCCGCCGACGGCCTTGACGCTGGGGTCGGCGACCATCGCCGAGTGCGCGAGGGGGAGTCGGCCGCGTAGTTCGGTGGCGGCGAGGTCGATGCCGGGCTGGTAGAAGTGGTCGGTGAGCGGGACGTAGAGATCGCTCTGGTAGAAGATCCCGGTGCCGGGGATCTGGCAGCTGACGGTGAAGATCCGGTTGGTGGCGTTGAGTTGGGTGTAGTCCCAGGTAATGGGTTCGAACGAGAACCGCTTGGCGTAGAGCGTTCCGGCCGGCCCGTACTGGTCGATGTAGGCGCGGGTGTCGGTGGTGATGTCCTCGAACACCCATTGGCCCGGTATCGGGAGTTTGATGAGGTTGCCGGTGGCCGGGTCGACGAGCGGGTCGTGCGTGATCGGGTCGAACTGGATGAGGTCGACGGTGCACGGCGGCGACGCGCCACCCGAGCCGCCATGAGTCGCGAGCAACGAGCCACCCGGGATCGTGCACGTGTACCCGGGCACCCCGCTGTCCACGAAGTACACCACCCGCGCGCACCCAGCAGTCCCGGTCCTATCGATTCCGCTCGCCGCTGCGGCGCGCA